>JASHQP010000351.1 GCA_030039095.1 Streptosporangiaceae bacterium | reverse complement strand
CGGTGCGCAGCTCGCCGCCGACGGCGGTGGCCCGTTCGCGCATGCCGAGCAGGCCGTGGCCGTGCTCGGTGCCCGAGGCGGTCGGCGCGGGCGGCGGGCCGGGTCCGTTGTCCCTGATCCGCAGCCGGAGCTCCTCGCCCGCGTAGTGCAGTTCGACGTCGACGGCCGCACCGGGAGCATGCCGCCGGGCGTTCGTGAGCGCCTCCTGGACGATGCGGTACGCGGCCAGCTCGACCCCGGGATCCAGCGCGGTCAGGGCGCCGCGGACGATGAGCCTGGCGCCGGTGCCCGCGGCCTCCCTGGCGTCGTCCAGCAGCTCGTTGAGCTGCTGGAGGCCGGGCTGTGGCTTGCGGTCGGCCGCGACGGTCTCGGTGTCCTCGCGCAGCACCCCGAGCAGCCGCCGCATCTCGGTCAGCGCCGAGCGGGCCGTGTCGCCGATCGCGGACAGCCGCTGCGCCCCGGCGGCGGGCATGCCCGGCGTGGCCAGCCGGGCCGTCTCGGCCTGCACGGCGATCATGGAGATGTGGTGGGCGACCACGTCGTGCAGCTCGCGCGAGATCCGGGCCCGCTCCCCGCGCGCGGTGTGCTCGAGAAGCGTGCCCGCGATCTCCTGCTGGGTCGCGCTGTGCTGCACGGCCTCGGTGCGTGACCGCCGGGCGGCCCCGGCCCAGGCGGCGAGGGGTCCCAGCGAGGCGGCCAGAATCGTCAGGGCCCGCAGGTAGAAGTCGCTGAGCAGGCCGTGCGTGGGCGTGGGGTTGGCGGCGAGCGACAGCACCGCTATCAGGAACGGCAAGACAAGGACTGCGGGCAGGGCCCGTGACCCGCTGTGGCCCAGCCGGTACAGCGCGACCAGCAGCGCGACCACCCCGGGCACCGTCAGCGTCCGGAACCCGAGGAGCGACAGCATGTTCGCCGTCGCGACCGCCACGGCCGCAGCGGCCGGGTGCGTCCATAGCGTTCCGAGCGGCAGCGTCGTGAGCACGGCGACCGCTGCCAGGACGAGCAGGATCATCGCTCGCCCCGGGCTCGCCGACATCGACCTGGCCGTAGCGCTGGTCAGCGCCTCCACGATCGCGAATCCGGCCAGGGCCGCGCTGGCCAGGAAAGGCTGGAAGCGGGCCCCGGCCATCCTCCGCTCGCCCGCCCGCCGGCTCCGCCCGTCACCTGCCAGGCTCACCCTGCTCACCGCGCTTACCCAGCTCATCCACACATTCTCGCCGGTCCAGAGCGATCTGGCGTCCCTCTGGCCGTCCATCTCGGTGTCCCCCGCGCGGGGGAGCCGCAGGCCGGTGTCCCCCACGCCAGCGGCGTCGAAGACGGCTCCGCCGCGTGACGACCAGACCCCGGCCCGGTCCCTAGTCTGCCTGGCATGGAATCAACGATCGAGGTGGCCGGGCTGCGCAAGCGGTTCGGGCCAACGCTGGCGCTGGACGGTATGACGTTCACCGTCGTCCCAGGCCAGGTCACCGGCTTTGTCGGGCCGAATGGGGCTGGCAAGTCCACGACGATGCGGGTGATCCTCGGCCTCGACGCGGCCGACGAGGGCACCGCGCTGATCGGGGGGCGGCGTTACCAGGACCTGCGGCATCCGCTGAGCCACGTCGGATCGCTGCTGGACGCCGGAGCCCTGCAGCCCAGCCGCAGCGCCCGCAACCACCTGCTGTGGCTGGCCCACTCGCAGGGCCTGAACGCCCAGCGGGTCGATGAGGTGGTCCGGCAGGCGGGTCTGCAGTCCGCGATCAAGCGCCGTGCGAGCGGCTATTCGCTCGGCATGCGGCAGCGGCTCGGCATCGCAGCGGCGATGCTGGGAGACCCGCCGATCCTGATGATGGACGAGCCGTTCAACGGCATGGACCCGGAGGGCATCGTCTGGATGCGCGGGTTCCTGCGGTCGCTCGCGGCCGAGGGCCGCGCCGTGCTGGTGTCCAGCCACCTGATGAGCGAGCTGCAGGACACCGCCGATCATCTCGTGGTGGTCGGCCGCGGCACGGTCGTCGCCGACACCAGCGTCGCGGCCCTGATCTCGGCCGCGTCCGGTGACCGGGTCACGGTGCGCACCACCGCGCGCACCGAGGCGATCACCGTGCTGACCCACGCGGGGGCCACGGTGGCCGCCACCGGGCCGGACACGCTGACCGTCTCCGGGCTGCCCGCGGGGGGGTCTGGGGGGGCCGTCCTCCCGGTGGCCAGCACCGCGCAGCGCGTGGTGACGCTGCTGGGTGACGGCGCGGTGCCGTTCTCCGAGGTGTCCGCGCACCGCGCGACCCTGGAGGAGGCGTACATGGAGCTCACCAGGGACGCTGTCGAGTTCCGCGCCGCGGTGGACAGCACCGGGGCGACGCGATGACGGCCGGCACGGTCACCCCGTACCGGTCGGCCGAGCCAACCGGGCGCGATGGCTTCGCGCAACTGGTGCGCGCCGAGTGGATCAAGTTCCGGAGCGTGCGCGGCTGGATCATCGGCATGGTGGTCGCCGCGCTGCTGATGCTTGCGGTCGGCCTGCTCGGCGTCCAGGCCAACGTCGCGTGCAGCAGCGGCCCGCACGCGCCATTGAAGCACGGCGCTGCGTGCGTCACGCCGATTCCGACCGGCCCGGGCGGCGAGCCGGTGACCGACAGCTTCTACTTCGTGCGCCAGACGCTGACCGGCAACGGCAGCATCACCGCGCGCGTGACGTCCCTGACCGGTACCCAGCAGCCCGCCGCGAGCGCCGGGCCGACCAACGTGGGGAGCCAGGTCGCCTCGCGCGTCCTGCAGGCGTGGTCCAAGGCCGGGATCATCCTCGAGCAGAGCACGAAGCAGGGGTCGGCGTACGCGGCGATGATGGTGACCGGCGGCAACGGCGTGCGGATGCAGTACGACTACACCCAAGACGTCGCCGGCATGACGGGCAAGGTCTCGGCGGCGCACCCGCGGTGGCTGCGGCTGATCCGCGCCGGCGACACGATCACCGGCTACGACTCCGCCGACGGCACCCACTGGACCAAGGTCGGCTCCACCGACCTCGCCGGGCTGTCCTCGACCGTGCAGATCGGCCTGTTCGCCACCTCGCCGACGCACGTGTACGAGAGCTCCACCTTCGGCAGCGGCAACTACAACGGCGTCCCCACCACGGCCACCGGCGTTTTCGATCACGTCGGCGTCTCCGGCCAGCACGGCGGTGCGTGGAGCGGCGACGCCGTCGGGGGCTCCGGCGGGCTCGGGCCGAACGGCGGGAACGAGGGTTACGTGCAGGCCGGCGGCAGGTTCACGGTGACCGGCACCGGCGACATCGCCCCGGTCACGGGCGGCCCGGGGTCGGGCGCGGGGCCGTCGGGCACGATCGAGCAGCATCTGGTGGGCACGTTCGCCGGGCTGATCGCGGTGGTCGTGATCGCGACGATGTTCATCACCGCCGAGTACCGGCGTGGCGTGATCCGGGTCACCCTCGCCGCGAGCCCGCGCCGTGCCCGGGTGCTGGCCGCCAAGGCCGTCGTCATCGGCCTGGTCACGTTCGTTCTCGGGCTGATCGCGGCGATCATCGCGGTGCTCGTCGGGACCAGCCTGTCGCGCAGCCAGGGCATCTACGTGTTCCCGGTGTCCTGGCTGACCGAGGCGCGCGTGGTCGTGGGCACCGCTGCCCTGCTCGCGGTCGGCGCCGTTCTCGCGCTCGCGGTCGGCACGATCCTGCGGCGCAGCGCCGCCGCGATCACCGCCGTGATCGCCGGGGTCGTGCTCACCTACATCCTGGCGATGGCGTCGCTGGTGCCGCTCGGCGTGGCCGAGTGGCTGCTGCGGGTCACCCCGGCCGCCGGCTTCGCCATCCAGCAGAGCCTGCCGAGGTTTCCGCAGGTCTCCGGTGCGTACGGGCTTCCGGACTACTACCCGCTGACGCCGTGGGCCGGCTTCGCCGTGCTGTGCGGCTACGCCGTGGTCGCCGTGGGCCTGGCCGTCTTCCTGCTCCGCCGGAGGGACGCATGAGCGCGGGCCAGGCGGCCATTCCGGACACCATGCACGCCGAGTGGACCAAGCTGCGCACGGTGTCGGGCACGGCCTGGCTGCTGGCCGGTGCCGTGGCGGCGACCATCGCGGTGAGCGCTGCCGCCGTCGCGGCCACCAAGTGCACGACCGGTCTGGGCTGCCCGGCCGACACGACCAAGCTCAGCCTCACCGGGGTCTACCTCGGCCAGGCGGTGGTCGCGATCCTGGCCGTGCTCGCGGTCGGCAACGAGTACAGCACCGGCATGATCCGGGTCACCCTGGCTGCCATGCCGCGCCGCCTGACGGTGCTGGCCGCCAAGGCAGCCATCGTCGGCGCGCTGGCGCTCGTGGCCGGGGCCATCGCGATCGCCGGGTCCCTGCTGGCCGGGCGGCTCACGCTGCCCGGCAACGGATTCACCACGGCGCACGGGTACGCGGCCCTTTCCCTGGCACACGGGCCGACGCTGCGGGCGGCCTGCGGCTCGGCTCTCTACCTGGCGCTGATCGCGATGCTCAGCCTCGGCATCGCCACCGCCGTGCGGGACTCGGCGGTGTCCATCGGGCTCAGCCTCGGCGTGCTGTACCTCCCGCCGATTCTCATCGCCCTGACGGTGACCAGCCCGGTGTGGCTGCACCGCCTCCAGCGGTACACGCCGATGACCGCCGGCCTCACCATCCAGAACACCACCGGCCTGCGCGGCCTGCCCATCACCCCGTGGGCCGGCCTGGGCGTGCTGGCGCTCTGGGCCGCCGGTGCGCTTCTGATCGGCGCCATGCTGCTCCGGCTGCGTGACGCGTGAGGTGGCCGCGAGCCCCCGGCGCCTGCGGGCTTGCGCGCTGCTACCCGCTGGCGCCGCGGGCGGGCTTCGCCGTACTGTGCGGGTACGCCGTGCTCGCGATGGGCCTGGCCCTCTTCCTGCTCCGCCGGAGGAATGCATGACCAGTGGCCAGGCGGTGCGGCCCCCGCCGGCCGTCGTTCCGGCATCGCCGCCGTCCCCGTGGCTGGCCAGGCGGCTGTTCCCGATCCTGGCGACCGCTGCTCTCGTCCTCATCGGCATGGTCGGGACCACCCTGGTCGGCCCGCACCTGGTCGGGCGGGATCGCTGGTCACTGCCGGACGACCTGTGGGGGACGCTGATCGCCGCCGACCGCCTGGTGCATCTCAACCTGGCCGGCCTGTACACCCAGCCCACCGGCCTGGTCACGTTCCCCGGCGCGGCCGTCATCCTGGCCCCGGTGGCCACGCTCATCGACGCGGCGGGGCTCTCGCTGCAGCATCCGGGACCGCAGAACCCGCATCCGGCGGTGTGGCTGGTCGCGGGCCCGTACATGATCGCCATCTCGGGCGTGGCGCTGTTCGCCGCCGACGCGCTCGCCGAGCGGCTGCGGGTGCCGCGGTGGAAGCGCTTCTTCCTCGCCGGCGCGAGCGCGGTCGCCCTGTGGAACGTCTCGGTCCAGTGGGGCCACCCCGAGGATGCCGTGGCGGTGGGGCTGTTGCTGTTCGGCATCCTCGCGCTGTCCGAGGCACGCACCGCCCGGTCCGCGTGGCTGCTCGGGGCCGCGATCGCGGTGCAGCCACTCGCCCTGCTCGCCCTGCCCATCCTGCTCGCCGCCATCGAGCCGAGACGGCTGCCCGGCTTTCTCACCAGGGCGGCCACCCCGGCCGCGGTCCTGCTCGGCGCGGCCGCCGCGGCGAACTGGCACGCCGCCTATCTCGCGGTGGCTCATCAGCCCAACTGGCCGACCGTCGACCATCCCACTCCGTGGACCCCGCTCGCCCCGCGCATGGCGCACGGAGCGGTCGCCGACGGCCCGTTCCGGCTCCTGTCCATCCTGGCGGCCTGCGTGTGCGCGCTGATCGTCGCGCGTCGGCTGCGGGCGGCGCGGGACGAGGCCGGGCGGGACGGGGGATGGACCGGCGACACGCTCCGTGACGTGCTGTGGTGGGCCGCGCTGGCGCTGGCGCTGCGCTGCGTGTTCGAGCCGGTGATGGTGGCCTACTACCTGTGGCCCGCGCTGGCGGTGGCGCTCATCGCGGCGACCCGGACCTGGCCGCACCTCCTCGCGACCTCTGTCATGGTCGCGGCGGTCACGTTCGGGTCGCAGTCCGCCTGGCGCAGCCCCTGGGGCTGGTGGGGGGCCATGGTCGCGGGCCTGGCGCTGACCCTGTTCTTCGCCCGCATCCGGCCACGCAAGGCCCGTCCGCAGCCAGTCTGACCGGCCGGCCCGAGCCCGGGTTCAGCCGGTTTTTACGTGCTGCACCAGCCGACACGGTTTATAATTACGTGCGGCCAGCAAGACGCACGTAACGGAGCAGGGAGCGGCACGGTGGCGGACATCGAGGAGCCGGGGCGGTGCGAGGCCTGCGGCCGCCAGCTTCCTCCGCAGCAGGGCAGAGGTCGACGTCGGCGGTACTGCGATGCGACCTGCCGCAGCACCGCACGGCGGGACCGCGCGCGGGGGAGAACGGGCCGTCCGGCCGCGGTGAGCAGCTCGGGACCCGTCAATATTGTTTTGACAGAGGTCGTGCGTCATGACAATCTTGACGTTATGGCGGCGGCAGCGGATCCGGTGGCCAGCGCGGTGCACGAGCGGGCCGGCCGGCTCGTCGATCAGCTGTCCCGTCCCGGGGCGGGCTCGCCGCTGGCGGCGATGGCGGCGGCGCGCGAACTGTCGGCCG
>JASHQP010000350.1 GCA_030039095.1 Streptosporangiaceae bacterium | reverse complement strand
GGCCTGCCTGCCTCGGGTGCCAGCGGCGGATCGGCAAGCAGCGCATCGAGGCTTGCGAGCAGGGCCAGGTAGCGGTCCCCGTCCAGGGCCTCGAGCACCGCCGCGCGGGCCCCCGCCTCGACCGGCGCGAAGTGGCCTCGCACGCGGGCCCGCACCGGGCCCATGATCAGTTCTGGTGGCAGCCGGTCCAGGCCAGCCCGCACATGAGCAGCCATGACCTCAGCGTCCCGCGCGGTGCCGAGCACGCCGCCGAGCCATTTCAGCTCGTCGCCGAGCCGCTCGCAGTCCTCCGCGCGCAGCACCCTGCCGAAGGACCCGAGCGTGCTGCGCAGCCGCCGGGTGGCCACCCGCATCTGGTGAACCGCGTCCGGCTCGTTCCGGCGCACCAGCGGATCGAGCGCCATGATCGCTGCCACCTGGGTCCCGGCGTAGGCCAGGACCACGTCCGCCGCCGTCGAGACCCGGGCCGGCCGTCCGCGGCCGCCGTTGCGCGATGGAAGCTGGCCGCCCAGCGCCCGCACCAGCTTGGCCTGGCGGCCTGCGGGGCGAAGCCCGCTGCGCCGGAGAAGCTTGTCCGCCGCCGCGAGCAGGCCCTGGCCGCCGCCGGTCAGTTCGACCTCTACCTCGCGCCAGTGCGACAGTTCGGTCTGCGCGCCCAGCGTGCTCGCTGAGATGTGATCGTCCACGACCTCGGCCAGCGAGTCCCCCGCCTCATCCAGCAGCACCCTGCTCTGGCGGACCGTGTTGATCTCGGCGACCGGAGCCAGCGCCTCACCGCGGCTGAACGCCCGGACCAGCCTGCCGAGTTCCTTGGGCACCTGACGGGTGGCCCTGGCCAGCGGCAACTGGATCTCCCGGCGCGAGCCGCCTCCCTCCGGCAGCTTCAGGTGCCACCCGGCATCGCCGCCGCCCTGACGGCGGCGCAGCGTGACGCCACTGCGGATCAGGCGCAGATCCTCGGTGTCGTAGTACCGCGCCTCGAGCCGCTGTTCCTCCGGGCCGGACTCGGCTGTGACCCCAGGCAGCCCGTCAAGGCTCGGCAGCGAGGTACGCGCCGGCGCCTCGTATTTCTGCTCTGTCTCTCGGACCTCGGTAGCCATAGGGTTTCGCTACCCCGGCTGACCGTTATGACTCAGGTGCTGTGCCGTGTGAACGCTCCTCCTCGCGCACGGCGGCCTCACGGCGGTCGTCGTGATGGCTCGCGGGTATCGGCTCGTGGCGGACCTGGTTCACGTTCGCCTCGTGCTCATGACCGATCTCATGGGCCTTACGAGCCCCGCCGTCGTCGCGCTCGGTCTTCCCGGCCTTCTTGCGCCGCTCTGCCATGACCGCCCCTCTCCTTGCCGTAGACCAGCGTCCCTCTTGCCGCTTACCCGTGCCGCCAGCGATCTCACCTGCGGGTCAGCGGGAACGCGAACCACAGGCCGACGAAGAGCATGGCGACGAAGGCGGTAATGAGCCCGGCCGGCAGGCCCGTGGACACGGTGGTGGTTGCCAGCAGGACCGCGGTGCAGATCGCCAGGCCCACGGTGGCGAGGCCGAGCGTTGCCATCACGCTCGCCGCCCGCACCAGCGGTTCCTTCTGGCGGCGCCGGAACACGATCCGGTGGTAGGCGACGGGACCGAGCAGCAGCGCCGTGGCCACGGCGGACAGCACCAGGCTGGCCAGGTAGAGGTCGCGCTGGCCCTGGCTGAGCCTCGCGAACCTGGCCGTGAACGGCAGCGAGAGCAGGAAGCCGAACAGGACCTGCACGCCGAGGCCGGAAATCCGCAGCTCCTGGAGCAACTCGGCCAGGTTCCGGTCGTCTCTCTGAGCTTCCGATTCGTCCCTTGGATCCCGAGGGGCCCGATCTTGCGGATCCGAAGGCTCCCCCGGCGTCATCGCGGTCACCTCCGTGCAACCTGGCGGCAGCTACCCGGGACGCAGCGCAAACGCCCCTGGGTTTGAGAATGCCCCGGCCAGGTAGAAGAAACCGCCGAGGGAAAGGGCCTTGACCCGAGGCGCACCCCCGCTGGAGGACCGACAGATGAGAACCGCGACCAGCCTGGCCTTAATTGCCATAGGGGCGATCTTCACGTTCGCCGTGACCGCCCATCCGAGCTTCCTGAACCTGCAGATCGCCGGCGTGGTCATCATGGCCACCGGCATCGCCGGGCTGTTCCTGCGCAGGCCGGCCCAGGGCTGGCTGCGCCGCAGGACGGTTCTGCGGCGGGGTGCGGGCGGGCCCGTCATGGGTCACGTGGATGAGAAGCGCTATCCGCCGTACGTGATGCTGAACCCGGCCGCGGATCCCGAGCACGTCCACGGCAACGGGCACCAGCCGGGGGACCTGACGGCAGAGGAGGTGGTCGAGCCAGGCCCCAGGGACGAGACCGCGCCGATCCCCGACCTGCCCGCCGACGACCTTGCCGAAGACGCCGACGACCCGGCCGGGCCGCAGGCCGCCGAGGTCGTAGAGGAATACATCCAGGAATGATCACACAGCAGCTCGGCGTCGCGACGCGACCGCCGCGCGACCCTGCCGCCGATGCGCCGTTCGACCAGGCGCTCGGCTACATGCGGCAGCTACAGGCAAAGGCGTCGCGGATGACCCGCAATCCCGCCGACGCCGAGGATCTGGTGCAGGAGACGTACGCCCGGGCCTTTGCCTCGTTCCACCAGTTCAAAGAGGGAACCAACCTCAGGGCCTGGCTGAACCGGATCCTGACCAACACGTTCATCAGCAGTTACCGGAAGCGGCAGCGCGGGCCCGTGCTGACCGCCTCCGGCCTCGAGGACTGGCAGCTGGAGCGCGCGTTCTCGCCTTCCGCACAGTCCCCGGCGGCCGCTCGCTCCGCAGAGGAACTGGCCCTTGACCGGGTGACGGACACCGCCGTGACCGACGCGCTGCGGGGGCTTCCCGAGGACTTCCGGATGACGGTTTACCTGGCCGACGTGGAGGGGTTCGGATACCGGGAAATAGCCGAGATCATGCACTGCCCAATCGGCACGGTGATGTCCCGCCTGCACCGCGGCCGGGGCCGGCTCCGGGATCTGCTCGAGAACGCAAGCGAGCGTGTTTAAGAATTTTTTTCCCTGGTACTTAGCGAGCCACAAAAGAACGCCCAGAACCGTGGCGTTTACCGCTCGACAGGTGGTAAATCATGCGTATCGGATCGCTACTGCTCGTGATCTGGCTGGTCATCGGGGCTATTGCCGCTGGCCAGCGCAATTACTACAGCGGATCATCCGCCAACTGCGCCAGGGCGGGGACGATAACCGTGACCATTCTGGCCGGGCCCCTGAACTACGTCGGCGTGAACCCCAAGGTCAAATGCCAGCTTCCCCAGCCCAGCCAGTGACGCAGGCCAGGAACTAAGCAGGAGGACTGCACCATGCTCGCCATTGTCGCGGTGATTATTTTCGCCATCGCGTTCATCATCCGGGTAACCGCCACGTCAACCGACGCGGTGTTCGCGCCGGCCAGCCTGGTAATCCTGGGGCTGATCGCCCTCGCGCTGCACCTGGCCGGCCTCGGCGCCGGCTGGCGCGGTCTGCGCCGCTGACCCGAGCCATCCACCGACCCCCAAACAGAGGCCGCCGCCGGGGCTGCGCCACCCCCGGCGGCGGCCTCTGTCATGCCGGGGTCATGGCAAGCTTCGGGAAACGATGACACGGCTGGTGGGTGTTCGCGGCCAGGGCCGACGCGGCGACCTCCACGATGGCCAGGGGCATCTTCCGCTGGGCCGCGGACGAGCTGGATTAGTAACGCTCCTGGAAGTTCGTCGGGGGTCGGGGTCCAAACATGGCCGCGCATCCGCAGCCGGTGCGCCAGCGCCGCATGGACCGGCGCGCGGCGGGTAGCGGCGGTGAATGCCCAAGTTTCACCCGCACGTTCTGCGTGACTACGCGCTGATCGCCGATGGAGAGCGCGGCGCGCTGGTCAGCCCGCGCGGCGACATCGTGTGGCTGTGCGCGCCGCGCTGGGAGCACGACGCGGTGTTCTCCACGCTCATCGGCGGCGAGGGCGTGTACGCGGTGGCGAGGTCTCCGGGGCCAGGGTGCGCCGCACCCGCGGGGCGTCCGTGCTGGCCATGAGCCTGACCGTGCCGGCCGGGCAGAGCCGCGACCTCGTCCTCGAGCTGTCCGGCGGGCCACTGCGCGACGCACCCGCCGGCCCAGCTCAGCTCTGGCGCACCACCGAGGAACGGTGGGCCGACGCCGTGCCGCCGCTGGA
>JASHQP010000349.1 GCA_030039095.1 Streptosporangiaceae bacterium | reverse complement strand
CGCCGCACCAGCCGCGCGCCATGCCGCCGGCACACCTTGGCGGCCGCGGCCGCGTCCTGGGATCCGTCGTCCACGACGATGACCGGGTAGCCGGTGCCGAGCGCGGCCAGGCAGCGGCCGAGCTCCACGGCACGGTCCCTGACCGGGATCACGACGGTGACGCCGGCGTCCTGCCTGGGCTCCGGCGGGCGCGGGTGAGCGAGACCGGTGTCGGTGAGCCGCCGGGCCAGGCGGCCGCTGTCCGGTGAGCCAACCGGCCCGCCGCGCAGTTCTTCCAGCGCACGAACGCCAGCCCTGTTCAGCCGCAGCAGCCGCGGCGGCGACCCGCCGAACAGCACGTCGGACCCGACGAACTGGGTCGCCGAGTCGAACGCGATGCGGAACCCGGCGGGCAGCGGCACGGTCGCGCGATTCATCGTGCCAGTGTCGCGCACTTGGCTCCCTCGTAGCGGTGAGGGCAAAGGTGCACTGCGCCTTGCATTGTCACTATCTAAGGCGCGAGTATAGAGCCACTCCCCAGGGCAATGCCGGCCCCGGGGACCGGCGCGCGAGAGGCGTGGTGCATGGGCAGGCTGGCCTGGTCGCAGGTGCGGTTCCGCCCGGCCCGCGCGCTCGCGCTGATCGTCGGGGTGCTGGTCGCCGCGACCGCGTTCACCGTGCTCACCGCGGCGTCGCGGACCGCGCAGGCCCGCACGGTCGGCAAGGTGTCCGCGAACTTCTCACCCGCCTACGACATCCTGGTCCGGCCCAGGGGCGCCCGCACCGCGGTCGAGAGCAAGACCGGCACGGTGGAACCGGACTTCCTGTCGGGCATCTACGGCGGGATCACGATGGCCCAGTGGCACCAGATCGAGCGCATCCCGGGCGTCCAGGTCGCCGCGCCGATCGCGATGGTCGGCTACGCGGATCTCGACGCCGGCATCTACGTGCCGGTGCCGGCCTCCGCGCTGAAGGGCTCCGGCCGGCAGCTCTACCGGATCTCCACCACCTGGGACAGCGACAACGGCGCCAGCCACGTTACCGAGCCGCCGGCATACCTGTACGTAACGCCGCGGCGGCTGCTCGTCGGCCCGCTGCAGGGCGCAACCCCAACCGACGTCACCGGCGCGGGGTGCAAGGTGACCCGGGACAGCATCCTGCCGCCGGGAACGAACCCCTTCGGCACGGCCGCGCAGTCCTACACCCTGTGCTGGTCCCGGGTGAACCAGTACGACGAGCCGGCAGACCCCCACCCCGAGGCCGGCTACTTCATCCAGTGGACCATCCCGGTGCTGATCGCGGCCATCGACCCGGGCGCCGAGGCGAAACTGGACGGCCTGAACAAGGCGCTCGTCTCCGGCAGCTACCTGAAGGAGAACGAGCCCCAAGGCAGCGCGACACTGCCGGTGCTCGCTTCCTCGGCCAGCGGCATGAACGAGTACGCACAGACCACCCTGCAGCAGCTCACGGCGCCGTCGGCGACACCGGTCATGGACGTCAGCTGGGCGAGCGCACAGGCCTCGGCCCCCGGCCGCACCGTGGCCACCGTTCGCACCACGGCCCAGCAGGCCTATAGCGCCGTGCTCAGGGGCATCGCGCCGACGGTCACCGGAGCAACCGAGAGCGGTTCGTTCAGGGGCACTCCCGTCGACGGCTACTGGTCGATCGGCCCGGTGGACTACGAGCGCACGAAGGCGGGGACGCTGCTGCCGCGGCAGGTCATCAACCCGCCGTCGGCCTGGTACACCGGCAGCGCGGCGTCCGTCCCCATGGACGACGAGGACAGCCAGTACCGGACGGTGACGTCACACGAGAACGAGAAGGATTACTCTCCGGGGTCTCTCGGCTCCGACCTCGCCGTGATCAAGGTGGCTGGTGTGTTCGATCCCGCCAGGATCAAGTCGTTCGCCCGGCTGTCGCAGGTCCCGCTCGGTGACTACCAGCCGGTGGACGCTGCGCCGGCGACCGCGGCCAGCCGCCGTGCGCTGCACGGGAGCGACCTGGAGCCAAGCCAGAACCTCGGCGGCCTGCTCAGCCAGTCGGTGAACCTGATCACGACGCTGTCTGATCTGCCAGCCCTGGAAAACAGCCAGGAATACACCGGCGTGCCGGCTGCAGATCCCATCAGTGTGATCCGGGTCAAGGTCACCGGCGTCACCGGGGCGGGAGCGCTGTCGCGGGAGCGGATCAACGCGGTCGCGCAGCAGATCGAGCAGCGCACCGGTCTCGACGTGGACGTGGTCGCCGGGTCCTCACCTGCACCGGTATCCATCGACGTGCCCGCGGGCAAGTTCGGCCAGCCCCCGCTGGCCCTGTCGCAGAACTGGGTGAAAGAAGGCGTCGCCCTCGCGATCCTGAAGGCCGTGGACAAGACCAGTGTCGCGCTGTACGTGCTGATCCTGGTGGTGTGCGGGCTGTTCGTCGCCAACGCCGCGACCGCCGCGGTCCGCGGCCGACGCCGCGAACTGGGAGTGCTGGCCGCGGTGGGCTGGCGCCGGTCCCGGCTGTTCGCAACCGTGCTGGGCGAGCTGGCCGGGATCGGCCTTGGTGCCGGGCTGCTCGCCGCCGCGGTCGCGGTACCCATCTCCTCCGCCATGGGCCTGTACGCCTCACCCCAGCGGGCCCTGCTGGCCGTCCCGGTCGCGATAGCGGTCGCCGTGGCCGGGGGTCTGGCACCGGCCTGGCTGGCGGCGCGGGCTGACCCCGTCAGTTCGGTGAGACCGCTGGTGCTCGCCGCCGGGCGCGCCCACCAGCCTCGCGGGGTCACGTCCCTGGCCCTGCTGAACGTGGCCCGCACCCCTGGCCGCACCGCGATCGGCGTGGTCAGCCTGGCGGTCGGCATCGCCGCGCTCACGATGCTGACCGCGGTCACGTTCGCGTTCCGCGGGATCGTCGTCGGCTCGCTGCTCGGTGACGCCGTCGCGGTCCAGGTCCGCAGCGTCGACTACATCGCCGCCGGGGCAACGGTCATCCTGGGCGTGCTGGCCGTCGCCGACACGGTGTTCCTCAACATCACCGAGCGCGCAGCCGAGCTGGCCACGATCCGAAGCTTCGGCTGGCGAGACAGCGCCCTCGCCCGGCTGGTGATCACCGAGGGCGCAATCATCGGCATCACCGGATCGCTGGCCGGCGCCGGGCTCGGCCTGGCCGCGGCTGCCTGGTTCGCCGGGCAGCTGCCCGCCCGGCTGCTGGCCATCGCGGCCACCGCCGTCATCGCCGGGGTCCTCATCACCGCCGCCGCGGCGCTGCT
>JASHQP010000348.1 GCA_030039095.1 Streptosporangiaceae bacterium | reverse complement strand
GGCCTCGTGCTCGCGGCGGCCTGCTGGCTCGCCATCGCCGCGGTCCCGCTTGCCTGGATCGACGCCGCAGTGCAGCGGCTCCCCGACGTGCTCACCGTGCCTGCCTACGCCGGAACCGCTGCCTGGCTGCTGCTGGCCGCGGCGGCCGGCGGGCACTGGCACAGCATGATCCGCGCGGCGGCGGGCGGGCTGGCGCTTGCCGCCGGCTACGCGATCCTCGCGGTCGTGAGCCGGTCAGCGGTCGGGCTCGGCGACGCCAAGCTCGCCGCCAGCCTCGGCACGATGCTGGCCTGGGCCGGCTGGCCCGTGCTGGTCGCGGGCACCTTCGCCGGGTTCCTGCTCGCCGCCGGCTACGGGCTCGCCTTGCTGCTGCTGCGCCGCACCTCGTGGCGCCGGCGCATCCCGTTCGGCCCGTTCATGATCGCCGGAGCGTTCCTCGCCCTGCTGGCCGCGTCGTTCTGACGCGCCTCGCGGGTCAGAGGGCGGCGCCGATCAGCACGGGCTCGTTGACCAGTTCGACCCCGAAGGCCTGCCGCACGCCGTTCCTGATCTCGCGCGCCAGCGCGACGAGGCTGGCGCTGCTGGCGCCGCCGCCGTTGACGAGCGCCAGGGTGTGCTTGGACGAGATGCGCGCGCCGCCGCCGCCGCTGTATCCCTTGCCGAAGCCGGCGTGCTCGATCAGCCACGCGGCCGGCACCTTGACCTGGCCGTCCCCGGCGGGGAAGTGCGGCACGCTGACCTCCGCTGCCGCCACGCCCGCCGTGGCCGCCGCCCTGCGCTGCACGTCGGCGAGCTGGCCCTCGTCCAGCACCGGGTTCGTGAAGAAGGATCCGGCGCTGCGCGTGTCCGGATCGGCCGGGTCCAGCACCATCCCCTTGCCGCGGCGCAGCGCGAGCACGGCCGAGCGGACGTCGGCGAGCGGCGCCCTCCCGCCGTCGCCGGTACCCAGCAGCCTGGCCAGCTCGCCGTATCGGACCGGCGCGGACAACGGGTCCCTGCCGAGCCGGAACGTCACGCCGAGCACGACGAATCTCCCGGTCGCTGCCGCCGCGTCCAGGGCGGCGCGGCCGCGCTGGACGCCGACGCTGCGCTTGAACGCGCTGGTCCGGTACCCGAAGCCGCACTCGGCGTTGGCCAGCGTGGCGATCGTGTCACGGAGCCGGTCGTAGGCCCGCACCGCGACGACGGTCTCGGAGACCTCCTGCCCGTACGCGCCCACGTTCTGGATCGGCGTCGCGCCGGCCAGGCCGGGGATGCCGGACAGACACTCGATGCCGGACAGACACTCGGCCACGCACCGCTCGGTCAGGCAGTCCCAGTCCTCGCCGGCGGCCACGGCCACGAGAACGCCGTCGCCGTCATCGGTGACGGCGACCCCGCTGGTCGCGACGTGCACCACGGTTCCGGGAAAGCCCTCGTCGGCCACGACCAGGTTGCTGCCGCCACCGAGGACGAGCACCGGCTCGCCGGTGGCATCCGCGTCGCGCACCTCGGCGATGACCTGCTCATCCGTGCCGGCGTCGACGAAGCGGGCGGCCGGGCCGCCGACGCCGAGCGTCGTGTACGCGGCGAGCATCACCTGCTCACGCACGGTTGGCGTCATGCCTCCCACTCCTGGTCAGACCGGGGGCCCAGCGGCCCCGTGCCCGGGGCACGAGCCTACGGGAGCAGGTTGCCACTCACCAGCAACGCGCTGGCGTCCCGCCGGCGAGACACGCCCGGGCCGGCTGGAGCGTGTCTTGCAGATCTCAGCGGCTGGCAGGCAAGACATTCCGTAGTGTCGCCGGCCCGTAGCGTCCGCTAGGACGACAGCGCCGCGCCGGCGACACTGCTCGGCCTGCCCGCAGTACGCCCGAAATGATCGATATGTTGTTGTCTGGGTCAGCGCGCTTCGCTGGTTCTGGCCCATGTACAGGGTTTCGGCTCGACGTGGGCTGCTTTTCGGTGCGCCCGTATTTGCCTCGGAGGTGCCGCAATCCGGATCAGCGACCGGACCCAGCCGATGATCTACGGGACACGACTCAGGGCAGCCGCACCACGGCGCGCGCCCGGGTCAGCACCTTGTCCTCGCCGGACCGGGCCGTGAGCGCCAGGGCCACGCGATTGCCGTCGAGCCTCTCCTCGACCGTGCCGCTCACCACGATCGTCGCGCCGGTGTCGTCGTCGGGCACGACGACCGGGGAGGAGAACCTGACGCCGAACTCGACGACCGCGGCTCCCGGGCCCGCCCAGTCGGTGACGAAGCGGCCGGCCTGCGCCATCGTGAACATGCCGTGCGCGATCACGTTCGGCAGCCCGACCGCCTTCGCGATCCGCTCGTTCCAGTGGATCACGTTGAAGTCGCCGGAGGCGCCGCAGTACTTGACCAGGCTGAGCCGGGTGACCGGATAGGTCACCGCCGCGATCTCGGTGCCCGCCGCGACGTCGGCGTGGCTGACTTGCCCGGTGCCAGCCCGGGGGGACGGCCCCCCGGAACCCCCCGCGGTCACGCGGCACCACCCCGTTCCACCAGCGTCGAGAGTGCGGTGCACACGTGCTCGCCGTCGACGGTGACGATCTCGGTCCTGGTGGTCATCGCCGTGTTGCGGCCGGCGTCCCTGATGTCCGTGATCGTCGCCTGCGCGGTGACCACGTCGCCCGCCCTCAGCTGCCGGGAGTACTCGAACCGCTGCTCGCCGTGCACGACCATCGCGTAGTTCAGGCCGAGACCGGGGTCGGCCACGGCCGCCGCGCTGCCGGCCATGCTGACCACGATCGCGAGCGTGGGCGGCGCGATCACGTCCGGGTACCCGGCGGCCTGCGCGGCGGCGCGGTCCCGGTAGAGCGGGCTGGGGTCACCGATCGCATCGGCGAACTCGGCGATCTTGACCCGGCTTATCTCATAGGGCGGGGCCGCGGGGAACGTGCGGCCGAGATACTCGCGATTGATCGCCACGGGGCTGCCGCCTACCGCGTCTCGCGATGCGGCCGGTGGCAGCGGCAGTTCGGGCAGTACTTCATCAGCTCGAGCCGGTCGGGGTCGTTGCGCCGGTTCTTGCGGGTGATGTAGTTGCGGTGCTTGCACTCCTGGCAGGCCAGCGTGATCTTGGGCCTGACGTCTGTCGCAGCCACGACGGGCATGCCTTTCTTTCGAACGGACGTTCCTGCGAGCCTCTTCAGCCTCCCCGGACTGCCGCATATTCCGGAACGGGAGACCGGTGGGTGAAGAGGTTCGTAGCGGAGGCCGGACTTGAACCGGCGACACAGCGATTATGAGCCGCTTGCTCTGCCTGACTGAGCTACTCCGCCCGACCAGCCATCCGCTGCCAGCGAGACGAGGGCGGACGGCCGGAACCCCGGCGGCAGCCGGGACGCACCTAGCTTACCGGGATCTGGCAGTCACTCTATCGCGTCCCGCCAGCGGCCCGCGGCGGCGGAGCGCAGGAGCAGCAGGAGCCGCAGGTGCACGGCTGGGTGCGGTCCGATCGATCTGCGAAGATCGGGGGCATGACGGCACCCACGATCAGCTTCCCCCGCCAGCAGGCCCGGACCATCCGGTACACCCTGGGGGTCCCTCGCGCGTTCGCGATCGCCCCCGACGGCACCCGCGTCGCGTTCCTGCGCTCGGCGTCGGGAACCGACCGCAGCACGTGCCTGTGGGTCGCTGACACCGCCGGCGACGCTCCGGCCGAGCGGCTGGTCGCCGACCCGGCGCAGATCCTGGCCGGCGGGGCCGAGGAGATCACCCCGCAGGAGCGCGCCCGGCGTGAGCGCGTCCGGCAGGCCGCCGAGGGCGTGGTGTCGTTCGCGACCGACGAAGCGGTCCGCATCGCGGCCTTCGTGCTGTCCGGCCGGCTCTTCGCCGCCGATCTGCTGGCCCTCGGGCCGGGGGGCGAGCCCGCTGTCCGCGTCCTCGCCACGCCGACCCCGGTCCTCGACCCGCGGCCCGACCCCACCGGGGAGCACGTCGCGTACGTGGCCGACGGGGCGCTGCGGGTGGTGGCGGCGGGCGGCGGCAGCGACCGCGCCCTGGCCACGCCCGAGGCGAAGGACGTGACCTACGGCCTCGCCGAGTTCGTGGCCGCCGAGGAGATGCACCGGACCCGCGGGTTCTGGTGGTCGCCGGACGGCCAGCAGTTGCTGGTGGCCCGCGTGGACACGTCCCCGGTCGGCCGGTGGTACATCTGCGACCCGGCCAATCCGGACCGCGAGCCGGCCGAGGTCGCCTACCCGGCGGCGGGCACCGCCAACGCCGACGTGAGCGTCGTCATCGCCGGTCTCGACGGCTCCCTGACCCCCGTGCGGTGGGATTCCGCCGCGATGCCGTACCTGATCGCCGCGCACTGGTCGCGTGGCGGCCCGCCGCTGCTGCGGGTGTGCTCGCGCGACCAGCGGACCATGCGGATCCTCGCGGTGGGCCCGGACGGTGCGACGGAACTCCTCTGCGAGGACACCGACCCCGACTGGGTCGACGTTGTGGCCGGCACGCCGGCCTGGACGCCCGGCGGGAAGCTGGTCAGGGTGGTCGCCCGCGACGGCGCGTACCGGCTGCTGATCGGCGACGAGCCGGTCACCCCGGTGGGCGTCAACGTGCGCGAGGTCCTCGACGTCGGCGACGAGGACGTGCTGGTCACGGCCACCGGACAGGAGCCGGCCGAGCAGCACCTGTACACCGCGGGACCGGGCGGTGCGGTCCAGGTGACCACCGAGCCTGGCCTGCACTCGGCGGCCCGCGGCGGCGGGCTGCTGGTCACGTCCTCACAGTCGCTCGGCTGGTTCGGCACCCGGGTGCGGGTGCACCGCGGCAGCGGCGGCGGCGGACCAGCCGAGATCGCCTCGCTCGCCGAGACCCCGGTGCTGACCCCCGAGGTGACGTTCTTCACAGCGGGCCCGCACGACCTGCGGTGCGCGCTGCTGCTGCCGCGCGGGCACCGCCCGGGATCGGCGCGGCTGCCCGTGCTCTGCGACCCCTACGGCGGCCCGGCCGCGCAGCGCGTGCTGTCCGCCCGCGGCGCGTACCTGGCCTCGCAGTGGTTCGCCGACCAGGGCTTTGCCGTGCTGATCGCCGACGGCCGCGGGACACCGGGCCGCGGGCCCGACTGGGACCGCCTGATCCACTTCGACCAGTCGACGCCGAACCTCGACGACCAGGTCGCGGCGCTGCAGGCGGCCGCTGCCGCGAATCCCGACCTGGACCTGTCCCGGGTGGGCATCCGCGGCTGGTCACACGGCGGCTACCTGGCCGCGCTGGCGGTGCTGCGCCGGCCGGACGTGTTCCACGCGGCCGTGGCCGGAGCCCCGGTCACCGACGAGCGCCTCTACGACACGTTCTACACCGAGCGGTACGAGGGCCACCCGGACGAGCACCCGGAGGCGTACGACCACGACTCGCTCATCGCCGACGCGCCCAAGCTGGAACGCCCGCTGATGCTGATCCACGGGCTCGTCGACGACAACGTGGTGGTGGCGCACACGCTGCGGCTCTCCTCGGCGCTGCTGGCGGCCGGGCGGCAACATACCGTGCTGCCGCTGACCGGCGTCACCCACATGCCGCGGCAGGAGGACGTCGCGGAGAACCTCCTGCTGCTGCAAGTCGAGTTCCTGAAGAACGCGCTCGGCGCGGGCGGCTGATCTCCCCGCGTCTCCCCGCGGCCGCCCGAATCCGTGGCCCCGTGAACCGGACGCCGTCCCCGCGCCATAGAGCGGCGATGGACCACGACCACGAGCTGATCGCCGCCGTGGCGGCGGGCGACGACGCGGCGCTGCGGGACCTGCTCGCGCGGCACGCGCCATCCCCGGCCGGCTGCTGCGGCTGGAACTGCGCCGCAACATCGCGCCGTGGCTGCTGCCGGTGATCGTGGCGCTGTTCTGGTTCGACTCGCTGCGTGGCAGCCTCGGCGGGGTGCCGCTGTGGAGCGCGCGCACGTTCCTCAGCCTCGGGCAGGGTCACGACGTGATCGACTTCGGCCCGCTCGTGGCGGGCGCCGCCGCCTGGGCGGGTTCGCGGGATGTCCGCAGCCACACCACCGACCTGATCACGGTCACCCGGTGCCGCGCTGGACGGCGCGCCTCGCCACCTGGGCAGCGACGATCTGCTGGATCGTGCCCACGTTCCTGGCCTGCGTGGGGCTGATGTTCTGGGCCGACCGTTCCAGCCCGACGTCTCGATCGCCCGGCTGATCTTCTGCGCCGGGCTGATCCTCGCGGCGCTCGGCGCTCTCGGCCTGCCGCCGGGTTCCGGCGGCCGTACCCTGCGCCGGGCCGCCGCAGCGGTCACCGTGGCCGGCCTTGGCCTGCTGTCCTCCGCCGTGCTCGGCGGCCTGCTGGCCTGGATCGGCCCCATGGTCTACGCGCTCATCGCCGACTACGCCATCCTCGAGGCCTGGACCACGCCATGGCTACGGCCGGCCCGCCCCCCGCACGACGGCGGCGCGGCGCTCTGCGCCGCTGCGGCCTTCGCAGCCGGTCTGGTCGTAACCACCCTGCGCGGCGCCCGTGACCCCGCCCACGAGTGACCGCGGGTCGCGTCAATGTACCGTTTGACGGCCTCCAGGCCGTCGGAACGTACATTCATAACCGTCCGCCCCCGCCCGCGCCCCATGACCATCCCGCGCTCGGGCGCACGCAGCGCTGCGGCCCGGGGACCGCCCGCCCCGCGCCCCACAACCGCCCGCCGCTCGCACCGGCCTTGACCCCCTCCGCTCGCACCGGCCTTTGACCCCCGCCGCTCGCACCTGCTACATTTTCTTTGCAGATGCTAGGAAGGATGCTGTGGGAGCAACGGAACTGACCGGAGATGAGCTGCTGCAGGTGCTGGCGACGCTCGCCAACCCGCACCGGCTGCGGGTCGTGGCCGCGCTGTCCCAGGAGCGCAACTACGTCAGCCAGCTCGCCCGCGAGCTGGCTATCAGCCGGGCCCTGCTCCAGGTCCACCTGCGGAAGCTGGAGGCGGCCGGCCTGGTGTCTTCCGTCATCGAGGTCTCGGACGACGGCAAGGCGATGAAGTTCTACGAGGTGACATCGTTCGCCGTCCAGCTGACACCGGAGACGATCAGGAACGCGGCGCGGTCGCTGGGCGCCAAAAGCGATCTTGAAGTGGAGTTGCGATGAAGCCCAGGAACGCAAGCGAATTGGCGATCATGTGCTGCTTCATGACGATCGTCGTCGTCGCGATCGTCATCGGAGTCGCGGTGGTGGCGGTGAAGGGCGACGGCCCCGTGGCCGCAGGGGTTGCCGTCTCCGCGGCGGCCGGGGCCGGAGTGGTCGCGTGGGCCAGGGCCTTCGGCGCGAGGCGATCCGCGAAGGCCGAGCTGACCAGCGGCGAGCAGTACCGCGGGCTGGCCAACGAGTACCGGAGGCTGTCCGACCTGGCCATCACGGCGCAAGAGCACACCGACCTCAAGCTCGGCGACGTCGGCGTGCAGCTCGACTACCTGCGCGAGAAGATCGAGTCGCTGCAGAAGATCCTCGAGGACGTCGAGTAGGTCAGCGGGGCTGGCCTGCCCCGGGGCTACCCGTTCCGGCACGTTCTCCGGGGCGGTGGATGTAGTCGATCGCGGCCACTGCGAGGACGACCGCGGCGGCGCAGGCGCCGAGGGCAAGCGCGGGGACGTGCGGTGCGGCGAGCCCGAGCAGGGCCAGGACGGCAACGGCGCCGATCCGGGGCCAGGACGGCGTCCGCCAGACCACATACTTGAACGCCGCGTGACCCGCCAGGAAGAGCCCGGCGCCGCCGAGGATCAGCCAGGAGGCTGCGGCGTGGCCGACCGCCCCCGGGTGCGCCAGCGCCACCTCGTCCGCCGCCGCGCTGACGATGATCCCGGCGATCATGACGGGATGGATGAAGTGGTACGCCGAGCGGCCGAGCCGCCCGGGGTCGTCCGACGCGGCGATGACCCGGGCCGCCTCTTCGGCGCTGCGGTCGAAGTACAGCCACCACAGGCCGATGCTGCCGGCCAGGGCCACGGCGAACGCCGCGATCTCAGCGATGTCGATACGGGCCAGGCCGGCCAGGGTGGCGCCGATCGCGACGATCGACTCACCGAGCGCGATCAGCATGAACGCCTGGCACCTCTCGGCGAAGTGCCCGCCCTCGATCGTCCACTCCCTGGTGGTCGAGCGGCCGAGGCCCGGGGTGTAGAAGCCGACGGCGCCGCCGAGCAGGTCGACCCCGACGGCGGCCACCCAGAGGGCGGCGCGCGCGTTACCGCCCGCGGTCCCGCCCAGCACCGCAAGGGCGCCGCTGGCCACGCACCACGCAAGGATCCGCTGGAAATTCCTTTGCAGCGGCCTGCCCCGCAGCGCCACCACGGCGAACACGCTGCGCCCGATCTGCATGACCGCGTACGCGATGCCCACGGCCAGCCCGCGGGCGGAGAACGCCGCTGGCAGGGCCACCGACATGATCAGGCTGGCCACGGCCAGCCCGAGCAGCAGCAGGCGGACCGCAATCCGCTCCGGATCGAGCCAGTTCGTGACCCAGGTCGTGTAGACCCACACCAGCCAGACCATGACGAGCAGCAGCCCGGCGCGCAGCGCCCCGGTCGTCGTCTGATGGGCCAGCAGGTAATGCGAGATCTGGGTGACCGCGAACACGTAGACCAGGTCGAAGAACAGCTCGACATTGGTCACCCGCTCGGCGCCCGCCCGCGCCCGCATGAGATCCAGCGGCCTGGCTTCGTGCACGCTGCATGCTCCCGTCTGCCTGCGCCTGCCCCGGGCCGAGTTATGGTAGGCGAACCTCAACGAACTCGGGGGCCCGGCCGCCACGCCCACGGGGGACAAGCCAGGAAAAGACTAGGCGGAATAACGGGGACGAGCGGGCGTGAGGGATGCTAGATCCTTACAGGGGCAGAAGGTTGTCTGTGAGGTTCGGTCGGGTGACGAATTCGTGAAGAGCCGCGACAGCGCGCTCTCGGGCTGCCCGGATGCCCCCCGCAGGCAGCCGTCTGTCGCCGCACCGCACGGCGCCCCCGGCGCCCGCGGCACCGCCAGGGCACGCGGCGCCCGGGGTGACCAAGCTCTCGTCCGAGGCCTCACCGGCCACGTCGTCCGCCTGCTGCGCCTGGGCCACATGCGATGGTACGCAATCCGGCCGGAGCACGGCCTGGGCTTCGACCGGCGGCGCATGGTGATCTGGTATGCGGCGTTTGCCATATATGCCGGTGGCGTCACGATTTGCAGCGGCGGCGGGGCCGACGGGGCCTGGGGTGTGTGGGCCACGATCGGCTACGCACTGGCCGCGATCGTGGCGACGCGTTCTCGCGGCTACGCGGCACCGCTGCTCACGGCGCTGGTGGTTGCCCTGCTGGCGCCCACGGCCTGGCTGACCCTGCGGGCACCGGCCACGGCCGACGTGACCGTGGTGGCGATGTCGGCGCACCTGCTGGTGCGGAGCGGCAGCCCCTACCTCTCGGCCGGCCGGCTCGCCAACTGGCAGCTGTACAACCCCTACCTGCCCGCGATGGCGCTGTTCGGCCTGCCCAAGGCGCTGGGCCTGCCGGGGCTGATCGGCGACCCACGGCTCTGGCTGACCCTTGCCTCGGCGGTGCTGCTCGCGGCGGCGTTCTGGATGGTCGCGCCGCAGCGCCACCCGCGGTGCCGGGACTGCCTCGGCGTGGCGGCGTGGTGCGGGGTGTTTGCCGTGGCGTCGCCGGTGCTGGCGCTGCCACTGGCGGTCGGCATCACCGATCCGCCGGTCATCGCGCTGATGTGCTTCGCGCTCGCCTGCGCGGCGCGGTTCCGCACCACCGGGTCGGCCCGGCTGCCGCTGGTGGCCGGCCTGGCGATCGGCCTCGCGTGCGCGATGAAGGCCACCGCCTGGCCCGCGCTCGCGGTGCTCGCGGCGCTGTTCGTGGCCAGGGACGGCGTGCGCGTAGCCCGCCGCTTCGTCACGGCCTCGATCCTGACGACCGTCGTGCTGACCGCCGCGTGCGCTCCGGGCCTGCTGGCCAAGCCGGCCGGGCTGCTCCAGAACGTGGTGCTGTACCCGCTCGGGATGACGCAGCACAAGACGCCCGCTGCCAGCCCGATGCCCGGGCACCTGCTCGCCTCCATCGGTGAGGCTGGGCACGTGGCGGCCATTGGCCTGCTGATCGCGGCGGCGCTGGTGATCGCGGGCTCGCTCGTGGTCCGGCCGCCGGCCGACGTCGCGGCGGCAACCCGGCGCCTGGCGATCGCGCTCGCCGTCATGTTCATCCTCGCGCCCGCCACCAGGTTCGGCTACTTCTCCTACCCGGTCGCGCTGCTGGGCTGGCTGGCCATGACGAGCCAGGCCGGCGCCAGGGCCGGCCACGACTGGCCGGCCTCGGCGCCGGCCGCTGCGCCAGCCGTGCCCGTGCCGGCGGTGAACGGCGTCCAGCGCCTCCGGCAGGGCTCCGGCCCCGGCGAGCCGCTGCGCAGGGCCATGCGTTACCTCCTGCCCGACCCAGGAACGCTGGCCCGTATCCGCCACCGCCGCAAGGCCCGCAAGGACCCGCTGACCGAGTAGCCCGCGGCCGCCACTGGCGCCCGCGCGCATCCCCCGCAACGCATGAATGTACCTTTCGACGGCCTAGAGGCCGTCTTTTGGTTCATTCATCCCTTTGCCGGAACCACATCGGTACCTCTGGACACGCGAGTCGCCCGCCAGGCGTATCTGAGTCGCCACACCAACCCGTCCGGCCCGTCCGGTCGCGTAACGCCGGCGCCTGGTGCTCGCCACCGGCAGCTTACTGACCGTGGTGTCGGCCGTGTTCGCCCTGCAGGCGTTCCTGAACCTGCGGCAGCTCTGGCTGCTCTATGCGCTGGCGGCCGTTCAGGCCGGGGTGCAGCTTCCCCCCCGTGACCCGCTACCGCGGACCGGCTGAGCCAGCATCGCCCTCTGCCGCCGCTGACCCGCCCGATCCCGGGGCTGAGGCAGCACCACCCTCTGCCGGCGCTGACCCACCCGATCCCGGGGATCACGAGGCTTCCGGCGAACGGCAGCACGCAACGCCGTAGGGTCGGGGCGTGGCAGGCTCTGCGACCGCACGTGAAGAGGCAACATTGACCACGATCCCCGCGCCACTGTTCAGCTTCCCGCTCGCCGACGACGCGGTCCTCATCCCGCGGACCGCCGCGATCACCGACGCTTACCACGACCTCCTCGTCGCCAACTCCGACCGTCTCGCGCGATGGGAGCCATGGGCGGGCAAGCCGCCGGTACTGGAAGAGACCCGGTCGTTCCTGGAGGCGAGCGGAAGGAACTGGCTGGATGGCTCGGAGCTGCCGGTCGCGATCGCGGTCAGGCAGGACGGCCAGTGGCACCTGGCCGGCGCGCTCAGCCTCACCGTCAGCCGCTACTCACGCAGCGCCGAGATCGGCTACTGGATCGGCGCGGACTACGAGGGTCGCGGCCTGGTCACCAGGGCCGTGGCCGCCGTGCTCGACCAGGCGTTCGGGCCGCTCGGCCTCGACCGCGTCAGCCTGCACACCGACCCCGCGAACGAGCGGAGCCGGGCCGTTGCCCGTCGGCTCGGTTTCGTCGAGGAAGGCCTCCTCCGGCAGGGCACCGCCTTCCCCGGCGAGCGCCGCGACGAGGTCGTCTACGGCCTGCTGGCGCAGGAGTGGCGCGAGCGCTCCGCCTGCTAGCGGTTCCAGGTCGGTAGCCGTTGATCGTCTCCCGGGTGGACTGCCCGGCTGGCGGAGCCGCGCTATGACCCGCCGCCGTACCGGCCCTTGACGCGGTCGCCCGCGGGGTCGAACGGCGGCCGGAGGTGGGCGGCGGCCTCGTACAGCTCCCCGCCGACGTTCACCTGGTAGCGGCCGGCTCTCGCCACGTCCGGCGTGAGCACGCCGCCGTCGGGATTGCGGATGTAGGCCAGGCCCACGGCGCCGCCGACGGTCTCGCCCCACGCCCCGGACGTCACCTGGCCGACGGCGACGCCGTCGCGCAGCACGAGCTCCCCGCCCCAGATCATCGCCGCCGGATCGGCCAGCACGAGGGAGATCAGCCGGCGCCGCGGCCCCTCGGCCCGCGCCTTCTCGACCGCCTCCCTGCCCAGGAACGCGATCGGGGTCCCGAGCTTGCACGCGAACAGGAGCCTGGCCTCGACCGGGCCGTAGTCGGGGGTGAGCTCGCGCCCGATGGCCCGGTACGCCTTCTCCAGCCGCATCGACTCGATCGCGTAGTAGCCGGCGTTCACCAGGCCAAGGCCCGCGCCAGCGGCGGTCAGGTCCTCGTAGACCCCGACAGCGAATTCCGCCGGAACGTAGAGCTCCCAGCCGAGCTCGCCGACATAGGTGATCCTGGTCGCGCGCACCGTGGCGTAGCCCAGGTCGATTTCCCGGCTGCTCCCGAAGCCGAACGCCTCGTCGCTGAGGTCGGCGCGGGACACCAGCGAGAGCAGTTCCCGCGACCGCGGGCCCATCACCCCGTACACGGCATACGCCGAGGTGACGTCCACGAGTGAGGCCCGGCTGGACGCCGGGATCCGCCTGGTGATGTGGTCCTTGTCGTGCTCGGTCGCTCCGGCGCTGCTGACAAGCAGGAACTCAGACTCCGATAGCCGGGTGACGGTGATGTCGGCCTCGTAGGTGCCGCGCGCGTTGAGCATCCCGGTGTAGACCGTGCGGCCGGGCGGCACCCCCACATCCGCGGTGCACAGCCACTGCAGAACCTGCTCGGCATCCTGCCCGGTGACCAGGTACTTGGAAAACGAGGTCTGGTCGAACAGGGCCACGCCGCCGCGGGTCGCGCGCTGCTCGGCCGAGGACCACGGCTGCCAGTTCTGCTTCCCCCAGCCGTACTCGATGTCCGGCGACTGGCCCGGCGGGGCGAAGAAGTTCGCTCGCTCCCAGCCCATTTTGCTGCCGAAGCCCGCGTTGGCGCGGGCGAGCAGGTGGTAAGCGGGCGAGCGCCGGAACGGCCGCGCGGTGGCGAGCTCGCGGTTCGGCCACGGCACCGCGTAGTGCAGGCCGAGGACCTCGCCGACCCGGTCGTGCAGCCACTGGTTGTTGCCGTTGAAGCGCGCGAAGCGCCGGATGTCGACAGCGGACAGGTCGAGGCTCGGCTCCCCCTCGACGATCCACTCGGCCAGGGCCCGGCCCGCGCCGCCCGCCGACGCGATGCCTACCGAGTTGAAGCCCGCACCGACGAAGAAGCCCCGCAGTTCCGGAGCCTCACCAAGGATGAACTGGTTGTCCGGGGTAAAACTCTCCGGCCCGTTGTAGAACTTCTTGATTCCCGTCTCGGCGAGCGCGGGGATCCGCGCGACCGCGCTCTCCATCAGGATCGAGAAGTGCTCCCAGTCCTCGTCGAGCAGCCGGAACTCGAACGGGTAGGGCAGCGCGTCCGGCGCAACCCAGGGTTTGGCCTCGGGCTCGAACCCGCCGACCAGCAGCCCGCCGACCTCTTCCTTGATGTACGTGTAGCCGTCGGGGTCGCGGAGGATCGGGAAGTCCCTGTGCACGCCATCGACCTGCTCGGTCACCACGTAGAAGTGCTCGGCCGAGTGCAGCGGGACGGTCACGCCGCACATCGCGCCGACGGCCTTCGCCCACTGGCCGGCGCAGTTGACGACCACCTCGGCCTCGACGTCGCCCTGGTCGGTGCGTACGCCGGTCACCGCGCCGCCGGCGTGCAGGATGCCGGTCACCCGGGTCCGCTCGCGCACAGCGACGCCGCGATCGCGCGCGCCGCGGGCCAGCGCGTACGTCAGGTCGGTCGGGTTGGCCCGCCCGTCGCCGGGCAGCCAGATCGCCCCGGCGAGGTCGGCGACGTTCATGATCGGATAGAGCCCGGCGGCCCGCTGCGGGCTGATCAGCTCGCACTCCAGCTGATACGCCTCCGCCGTCGCGGCCGTCCGGCGCAGCTGCACCAGGCGCTCGGGGGTACGGGCCACGGTGACGCCGCCGCAGCGCCGGAATCCGGTTGCCAGGCCGGTCTCCTGCTCGAGCCGGTCATAGAGCTCGGTGGAGTACTGCACCAGCCGGGTGCCGTTCTCCGAGGCCCGCAGCTGGCCGACCAGGCCCGCGGCGTGCCACGTGGTGCCGCAGGAGAGCTGCCCCTGCTCGAGCAGCAGCACGTCGGTCCATCCCATCGCCGCGAGGTGGTAGGCGACGCTGGTCCCGATCACTCCCCCGCCGATGATCACGACCCGGGCGCGGCCGGGCAAGGGAGGGCTGGGTGGGGCAGAGGGCGGGCCGGGCGGGCCAAAATTAGTCATCCCTCGCGGCGTCCTCCAGCAGCGTGCGGAATCCGTCGGAGCTGAGCCCCTCGGCCGCGCCCTCGAACCGCTCCATCGCCCAAGACCAGAAGTCGTACTCGATAGGGCTCGTGGCGTGCTGGATCGCGCCCCACAGCGTCCATCCGTACTTGCCCGCGAGGCCGAGAAGCCGCGCCCGGGCCAGCTTGCCGCGCATCGGCCCGCCGTAGTACGCGGTGATCAGCGCGTCCAGGGCGTCGACGGACAGCCGGCACTCGCCCCAGATGTTGCCGAGCTCGAAGCAGGGATCGTTGTTGCCCGAGTACTCGTAGTCGATCAGCCAGATCCGGTGCCCGTCGTCGATGAAGTTCGCGGCCAGCAGGTCGTTGTTGCACGGGACGGTCCGGCCCGCGCGGACCGCCAGCGCGACCCGGGCGGCGTCGAACCGCGCGGCCAGGTCGTCGTAGCCGGCCGGGATCCGGAAGCCGCGGGACCGCACCACCGACAGGTACCGCCGCTGGATGTCGAACATGTCGAAGTCGTTGCCGAACCTCTCACCGGAGTGCAGCCGCCGGCACGCCTGCGCGATGCGGGGGATGTTGGCCGGATCGGCCACGTCCGCGTTGCGCAGCGTCCGGCCCTCGATGAAGCGGATGATCAGCGCGTGGTCCTCGGGGAGGTACTCGGCGACGGGCGCACCGGCTCCGGCGGCGGCCGCGGCCAGCGAGTTGCGGTACTCGACGTCCCTGTCGATCGCCAGCAGATCGGTGCCAGCGTCCGAGATACGCGCGACGAACGTCCCGTCGGGCGTGGTCACCTTGTAGTTGCGGTTCGTCAGCCCGCCCGGGAGTTCCTCGACCACGCGCGGCCTGGCGGCCAGGCTCGCCGTCCGGTCGAAGAGCGCATCGAGCTCGGCCATCCGTCCACCCCCAGCCTCCTAAGGTCTAGACAGTAGCGCCCGACAGCGCGCCAGCGCGCCCCGGTCTCCCCATTTTCCGGATCTTCCCCCATGTTGCGGCCGTGCTCGAGGAGCATCCCGGTACAAGAGCGAGCCCGAAAGAGTCTGGACACTTTCCTCGCGCGCCCGTACGCTACCCGTCAACCGTTCGGCCCCATCCCATCGAGGGAGGCCCGGCATGAGCAGCAGCGACATCCCCTCAGGCACCCAGGTCGCCGGCGGGCACGACGAGAAGGACGCGGCCGATCTCGCGCGCTTCGGCTACAAGCAGGAACTCAAGCGCGGGCTCGGGCTGTTCAGCTCGTTCGCCGTCGCGTTCAGCTACATCTCGCCGTCGACCGGCATCTTCACGCTGTTCGCGCTCGGCCTCGTCACGCTGGGCGGCGTGTTCATCTGGACCTGGCCGGTGGTGGCGCTCGGCCAGTTCATCATCGCGCTGAACTTCGCCGAGATCTCCAGCCACTACCCGGTCGCCGGCTCGGTGTTCCAGTGGACGAAGTACCTGGCCAGCCGCAGCTACTCGTGGCTGACCGGGTGGATCTACCTGTTCGCCGGCATCATCACCGTCGCCGCGGTCGTGGCCACCCTGCCGCTGGCGCTCATCCCGGCGCTGAACGGGCTCGGCTGGCATTCGCTGAACGCCGCGAGCCTGCACACCCAGCTCGTCGTCGCGCTGATCACGCTCGTGGTCATCACGGTCCTGAACATCTACGGCGTCAGGCTGGTCGCGATCATCAACAACACCGGCGTGGTGTTCGAGATCCTCGGCATGTTCGTGTTCGCGCTGATCCTGATGGCGTTCCACAACCACCAGGGATTCCATGTGGTCACGAACAGCGCGGGCATCCACGTCAACGGGAGCACGTTCCTGGCCGCGATGTTCATGAGCCTGTTCGTGATCTACGGCTTCGACACCGCGTCCACGCTGGCCGAGGAGACCCGTGACCCGCGCCGGAACGCGCCCAAGGCGGTGCTGTTCTCGGTGATAGGCGCGTTCGTCATCGGCGGCGTGTTCCTGCTCGGCACGCTGGTCGCGATCCCGAATCTTGGCACTGCCGTGAAGGACGGGTACGGGCCCGCGCAGATCATCGAGGCGAACTTCTCCACCGGATTCGCCACCCTGTACCTGTTCGTGGTCTCGGCAGCGATCTTCGTCTGCTGCCTGTCGATCCTGGCCGCGACGATCCGGCTCTGCTTCGGCATGGCACGCGACAACACGCTGCCGTTCTCCAAGCCGCTGGCGAAGGTGTCGCCGACCCTGCACACGCCGGTCTGGACCTGCATCGTGGTCGCGCTGATCTCCGCGATCCCGTTCATCAAGTACGCGGGCGTCGGGATCATCGCGATCGCGGCCACCGGCATGATCTACCTCAGCTACTTCGTCTGCAACCTGGTGATCCTGCGGGCGCGCCTTCGCGGCTGGCCGACCAGGGGCGGTGGCACCGTGCGGCAGGCGCCGTTCCGGCTGGGCCGCTGGGGGCTGGTGGTGAACATCCTCGGGCTGGTGTACGGCGGGGCGATGCTGATCAACTTCGCCTGGCCGCGGGTGGCCAGCAACCCCAAGCCCAACCAGACCGGCGGGCTGCTCAGCCTGGGCCTCGGGTTCCTCAACGGCATCCCGATCCTGTGGAGCGTGGCGATCTTCATCGTGCTGATCGGCGTGATCTACTACCTGATCGTCGGGCGGACCAAGGCCTTCGCGCCGGTCACGGCGCCTTCGCCGGACGACGACCTGCCGGCCGTTGCCGGCCCGGGCGCCACGCAGGGGGCCGACGGCTGACCACGCGCATCACACCGGCTGTGCCGCCGCCGACGGGGT
>JASHQP010000347.1 GCA_030039095.1 Streptosporangiaceae bacterium | reverse complement strand
CGAACCGCGTCGCCACGGCGGCGCCGATCCCGGTTCCGGCGCCGGTGATGACGGCGACCCGCCCGTCCAGCCAGCCAGCGGGTCCGTTCATCTGTGCTCTCCCAGTGGTGGTGGTGGTGGCGGTGGCGGCGGTGGTGGAGTAATGGTGGCGGCGGCGGTGGTGTGGCGGCGGTGGAGGCGGACGGTTGGCCGGGCCGCTGTCAGCCAGCGGCGAGCCGCTCGAGGCGGGTATGCAGTTCGGTGACGAAGCCCTCGCTCTCCGGTTTCATCAGCACACTGCGCAGGATCCTCGCCCCGTCCTGGTCCGCGGCCACGCCCGGGTGCCGGCGCGCGAACGCGTCGGCGCTCACGCGGAGCGTGCTGAGGTACACCGGCCGCTGCGCGTCGGCCATCCCGGCGGCCAGTATCCGCGCGCTCGCCTCGTCGATCGCCGACAGGGTGGGTGTGGCGGGGAGGGTGGGTGCCGCGGACAGCGTGGGCGCTACGCGGAGGGCGGGCGCGGTGGGAAAATACGTCACGATATCCAGCTCCGGCTGCTGGTAGAGCTCCAGCACCCTGGAATCCGACAGAAGCCGCGCCCAGTCGAGCGCGGCCCGGCGCCCGGCGGCCAGCACCTGGCCGAGCCCGTCCGGCGTCGGCGGCAGGAGCTGGAACGTCAGCCACAGCGCGGCGGCGGCAGCCCCGGCCCGCGAGCACTCCAGGCTGATCTCGCCGAGGTGCAGCTCGTCGGAGGTGAAGTACGTGTACGGCGAGTCGTGCAGGTAGAAGCGGCCCACGTCCGGATCGGCGAACAGCACCGCGCCGCAACCGTAGGGCTGCAGCCCGTGCTTGTGCGGGTCGACCACCACGGAGTCGCATTGCGCGATGGCCTGCCACGGCCCGGCGCCGATGCCAAGGTCGCCGCGTCCGGAGAGCAGCGTGAAGAAGCCGCCGTAGGCCGCGTCCACGTGCACCCGGACCCCGTGGGCCCTGGCGATCGCGAGCACCTCGTGCACCGGGTCGACGGCGCCGAGGCCGGTCGTTCCCGCGGTCGCGACCACGGTCCCGATGCGGCCCCCGGCCAGCAGCGCGTCCAGCGCGCCAAGCTCTATACGCCCCGCGCCGTCCACGGCCACGGCGGTTCCCGGCACCCCGAGGACACCGCACATCCGGGAGTGCGTGTAGTGCGCCTCGGCGCTGTAGGCGATGCCGCGGCCGGGATGCAGCTCACGCGCGACGTACAGAGCCTCCAGGTTCGCGACGGTGCCGCTGGTCGTCAGGTGACCGAGGTGCGCCGGAAGGCCGAACATCTGGGCAAGCTGCGCCACCGCCTCCTTCTCCATCCGCGCGGTCGCCGGGCCCCCGTCGAGCGCGTGGTTGTTGGGGTTGACCAGCATCGCCGTGAGATATCCGACGATCGCGGCCGGATGCGGGGGCTTCAGCATCTGCCCGGCGTAGGACGGGTGGAAGAAGGGGTAGTTCTCCCGCAATCGGCCGGTGAACGCGGCGAACGCCGTGGCGAACTGCTCATCGCTGATCCGCAGCGAAGCGTCCTGCTGGAACGGCCCGAACGTTGCCTGCCAGTCCTCGACCGCGTCAACGCCGCTGCTCAGCCAGCGCCGGATGTCCATGTGCCACATCTCCCGTCTGAATCCTTCGTGGATTCTGCCGCATGCAGGGCCTTCGCGAATATGTGACGCTGGTGACCCATGGAGCACTACATCCTGACGCTGCGCTGCGCGGACCAGCCGGGGATCGTCCGGTCCCTCGCCGAAGGGATCGTGGCGGCCAAGGGGAACATCACCGAGAGCGCTCAGTTCTCCGACCCGCCGACCGGCCTGTTCTGCATGCGGACGTCCTTCGAGAGTCCCGAGGACGACACCGAGACCATCCGGAGCCTTGTCGCTGGTGCCGTTCACCGATTCCAGCCGACGCTGACCCTCCGTCGCGAATCGATCCGCCGACGGGTGCTGGTGATGGTCTCCCGGTTCGACCACTGCGTGCGTGACCTGCTCTACCGCTGGGACATCGGGGAGCTGCCGGCGGACCTGCAGCTGATCGTGTCCAACCACCAGACCTGCCGGCCGCTCGCGGAGCGGTACGGCCTTCCGTACCACCACATACCGGTCACCGCGGCGACCAAGCACGAGGCCGAGCGGCGGCTGCTCGACCTGGTCGCCGAGCATGAGATCGACGTGGTCGTGCTGGCCAGGTACATGCAGGTGCTCTCCGACGAGGCATGCCGCAGGCTGGAAGGACGGGCAATCAACATCCACCATTCCTTCCTGCCGGGGTTCAAGGGCTCACGGCCCTACCACCAGGCCTACGAGCGCGGCGTGAAGCTCATCGGGGCCACCGCCCATTTCGTCACCCCGGACCTGGACGAGGGGCCGATCATCGAGCAGGACGTCGCCAGGGTGGGACACGGCCACACCCCCGAGCAGCTCGTGGCCATCGGCCGCGACGTGGAGCGGCTGGTGCTCGCCCGGGCCGTGCGTCTCTACGTGGAGGACCGGGTGCTGCTGGTCGGTGCGCGCACCGTGGTCTTCGGCTGAGGGTCAGCCCGCGGCGACGGCGACGTCGTACAGCGCCTGCATGCTCGCGCCGAACGCGGCGGAGTAGGAGATGTCGGGAGAGTCCCCGCCCTGCTCGTACCCGCCGATGACCCCGACCACGGTGACGCCGCCGCCGGGTCCGCCGGGATCGATCAGGAACGGGCTGCCGCTGGTGCCGACCGTGAAGCCGTCGCAGTCGAACTGCATCTGGGTGGCGTTGAGCATTCTGGTGCGGTTCTGGCAGACGATCGGCTGGGCCCGGTTGTCCGGGTAGCCAACGACCCGGGTGACGTCTGCTGCCGGATCGCCGATTCCCAGCCGCTCGGCACCGGTGACGTACTCGATCGGGGTGCTGCTGCCGGGCTTTGCCACGGTGAGGAACGCGAAGTCGTCGTCGGGGTCGGCCGAGGCTGCCCACGCCTGGTTCACGAAGATCCGGGTGACCGGCCAGACCCCTTCCGGGGTGGCGCCGTCGACGTACCCGGGCACGAACGCGATGCTCGCCGGGCTGGTATCCGAATAGCCCGCCAGGCAGTGCGCGGCGGTCAGGATGAGGTTGCCCTCGGGGCTGTGCACCACGCTCGCGGTGCAGAAATGAGTGCCGAGGCGGCCGTTGCTGATCGTGAACAGCGCCCCGACCGCCGGGGTCCCGGCGAACGGGCTGGCGGTCACCGAGGCGGAGAGCGTCGCGGTCCCGGGAGCGGGCATGACCGACCATGCCACCGCAGCGAGCGCGAGGAGAACCGACAGCGGGCCGGCGACCCACGCCGCACGCAGCAGCCGCCCCCCCGCCGTTCGTCGCATCTGTCCACCTTGTCCCATGGGGATCGATTGGCAAGTCAGGTATTAGAAGATGCTCAACCCGCGTCCGAGAGCGCTCCAGAAAAC
>JASHQP010000346.1 GCA_030039095.1 Streptosporangiaceae bacterium | reverse complement strand
CGGCGGCTGGAGCGGGCCGGCCGCAGCGACCTGGCCGCTCGCGCCCGGCAGATGCCCAACCTGCTCCCGCCCAGGCCGGGCGGTGCGCTCGCGGCGATCGCCGCCTGCCCGGACGCCGACGTGATCTTCGTGGCCCACGCCGGGCTGGACCGCCTGGCCAGCGTCGGCGATGTGTGGCGGAGCCTCCCCGTGGGTGCGGTCGTGCGCGCGAAATGGTGGCGGGTGCCGCCCGGCGACGTGCCCCGATCGGCGGGCCACGAGGCGCAGGTGCGGTGGCTGTACGAGTGGTGGAAGCGGATTGACACGTGGATCTCCGAGAGCCGCCCTGACGGGACGGAGGGACCGGAAACTGGCGACGGCGGCGGGGCAGATAACACGCCGGCGTCGCCGGGCACTCGCGCCTAAATCCGGCGGTTGATCCAGCGAACACACACGGAACACACATGGCGAATTCGGCCGCTATGGTAGGCATGCAAAAAGTGCCGGCCAGACAAAAGGATCAGGAGTCCCAGTGGCGCTGCAGCGGGATGCCGTATTCGAGCGCGATGTAGTGGTCATCGGCGGATGCGGACACGTCGGGCTCCCGCTGGCGATCGCCTTCGCCGACCGGGGCGCGAACGTCGCCGTCTATGACGTGAACCCCGACGCCGTCTCGCAGGTAGGCGACGGTCGCATGCCGTTCGACGAGCCGGGAGCCACGCCGCTGCTCGAGCGCGCGGTCGCGAACGGGCGCCTGGTCACCTCCTCGGACCCGGCGATCGTGGGCACGGCCGAGTACGTCGTTGTCGTCATCGGCACGCCGGTCGACGAGCACCTCAATCCGGACCAGCAGGCGATTCCCCGGGCCCTGTCCGGATGCGCGGCGCACCTGCGCGACGGGCAGCTGCTGATCCTGCGCAGCACGGTGTATCCCGGTGTTACCGCCCTGGTGGAGAAAATGATCGCCCGCCTCGGTTTCTCCATCGACGTGTCGTTCTGCCCGGAGCGGATTGCCGAGGGCAAGGCGATGACCGAGCTGTTCGAGCTTCCGCAGATCATCGCCGCCAGGAAGGAATCGGCCTTCGAGCGCGCCGGGGCCCTGTTCGGCCTGCTCACCGCCGGGCAGGTCCGGATGACGCCGGAGGAGGCGGAGCTCGCCAAGCTGTTCACGAACGTGTGGCGGTACATCAAGTTCGCCACCGCGAACCAGCTCTACATGATCGCCAACGACCGCGGCCTGGACTTCGAGCGCATCCGCCAGGGACTGATGCTCGACTACCCCAGGGCCGCCGATCTGCCCGCCGCCGGGTTCGCCGCTGGCCCGTGCCTGCTGAAGGACACGATGCAGCTCGCGGCGTTCAACAACAACAACTTCGCGCTCGGCCAGACCGCCATGGCGATCAACGAGGGCCTGCCGCTGTACCTCGTTGACCGCTTGCAGCGGCGCTATGAGCTTTCCACGATGGCCGTCGGCATCTTGGGCATGGCATTCAAGGGCGGCTCTGACGACGTCCGCTCCAGCCTGGCCTACAAGCTGAAGCGCATCCTCACGTTCGCCACCGACGCCGTGTACTGCACCGACCCTCACGTCACGTCGGACACGTCGCTGATGCCGCTCGGTGACGTGGTGGCCAAGGCGGATCTGCTGATCATCGCCGCCCCGCACGCGGAGTACGCGACGCTCGCGACCGACAAGCCGATCGTGGACATCTGGAACCTCCGCCGCGATGGTGTGACCGTCTGATGGCCTCCAGGCGCGCTTCGGGTCATCAGATCTCGGCGGCGGACCTCGTCCGGCGTGGAGCGAGCAGCGACCCCAACGCCCTGCGGCTCTCGGTCGTGATTCCCGCGTACAACGAGGGTGAGCACATCGCCGGCGTGCTCGAGCGGCTGTTCGAGGCGGTCATGCTGCCATGCGAGGTCCTGGTCGTGGTCGATGACGAGGCCGACAGCACCCGCCCGGTGGTGCAGCGCCTGGCCGAGCGCGAGCCCCGGCTGCACTGCCTGATCAACACCTACGGCAGGGGCCCGGCCAACGCGATCCGCTACGGCATCGACCACGCCGCCACCCCGGTGGCGGTGGTCACGATGGCCGACGGCTGCGACGACGTGCGGCAGATCGACGACCTGGTCCGCCTCGTGGAGCGCGGCGTCGCCGTCGCCGCGGCCTCCCGGTACATGGCCGGCGGCCAGCAGGTCGGCGGCCCGCTGCTGAAGAGCATGATGTCGGCGGGGGCCGGGCGGAGCCTGCGGCTGCTGGCCCGGGTGGGCACCAGGGACGCGACGAACTCGTTCAAGGCATACTCGACGACGTTCGTCCGCGCGGTCGGCATCGACAGCAGGGACGGGTTCGAGATCGGCATCGAGCTGACCGCCAAGGCAAGGCGCCTGCGGCTGCCGATCGCCGAGATCCCCACGATCTGGCTGGAGCGGCACGAGGGCCTGTCCAACTTCCGGGTCGCGGCATGGCTTCCCAAGTACCTGCGGTGGTACCGGTTCGCGTTCGGGCGAAAGCTGAGCCTTGACGAGCTCGAGAACCTCGCGGGGTCCGCAGAAAGGCAGAAAGAGACAGGGTGACGATGCAGAAGGTACTGGTCAGCGGGTCCGCCGGATTCATCGGTGGCTACCTGGTCGAAGAACTCCTGGCCCGCGGCTACGCCGTGGTGGGGATCGACAACTTTTCCAAGTACGGCAAGGTCACCAAGTCCTACGACGACCACCCGAACTACGAGCTCGTCGAGGGCGACGCACGCGACGTCGGCCTGATGACCCGGCTGCTGTCCGGCTGTGACCACTTCGTCGCCGGCGCGGCCATGATCGGCGGGATCTCCTACTTCCACACCTATGCCTACGACCTCATCGCGACGAACGAGCGAATCATCGCCGCCTCCTGCGACGCGGCGATCGCCGCGCACAAGGCGGGCAGGCTGAAGAAGGTCACGTACGTCTCCTCGTCGATGGTCTTCGAGTCGGCCGATTCCTGGCCGTCGTATGAGGGCCAGGAACGGGAGGTGCCGCCGCCGCTGTCGTCGTATGGCTTCCAGAAGCTCGCGGTCGAGTACTTCGCCCGCGCCGCCCGCGACCAGTACCAGCTGCCGTTCACGATCGTCCGCCCGTTCAACTGCGTCGGGATCGGGGAGAGCCGGGCGCTCGGGGACGAGGAGATCCTGTCCGGCAACGTCCGGCTCGCCATGAGCCACGTGGTGCCCGATCTGGTGCAGAAGGTGCTCAAGGGACAGGACCCGCTGCACATCCTCGGCGACGGCGGCCAGGTCCGCCACTACACGTACGGCGGCGACCTGGCCCGCGGGATCGTGGACACGATCGACCACCCCAAGGCGGTGAACGAGGACTTCAACCTCTCCACCGCGGAGTCCACCACCGTGCTCGAGCTGGCCCAGCTGATCTGGACCAAGATCAAGGGCCCCGGCGTTCCGCTGCGGGTCACCCACGACGACCCGTTCACGCACGACGTGCAGCGCCGGGTGCCGTCCACCGAGAAGGCCAAGCTGATCCTCGGCTTCGAGGCGGCGACCTCGCTGTCGGCCATGCTGGACGAGGTCATCCCGTGGATACGCCAGGCCATCGAGGCCGGGACGATCTAGCCCGCCCGCCGACCGCCTACGACTCGGTGACGCCGCTCGGCTCGGTGACGCCGCTCGGCTCGGGTTCGCCTTCCTCGGCGGGCTCCCCCCCGTCGGCGCGTTCCGGCTGTTTCCTGCGGCGCTGGGAGAACGCGAACCAGGTGAGCCCGGCGATGGTCATCACCAGCGCGATGAAGAAGTTCAGCCGCAGCCCGAGGAAGTGTGCCGAGGAGTCGATCCTGATCGTCTCCTCGAAGATCCGGTAGCCCGAGTAGCCGGCGACGTACAGGGCCAGCAGGCCGGGCGGCTTGATGTTGCGGTGGTGACCCAGCCAGACCAGGAACGCGGCGAACGCCAGATCGAAGATCAGCTCGTACAGGAACGACGGCTGGAACGTCGTGTACTTCAGGTCGGCCGCGGGGATCCCGGAGTTCAGCCGCGCGGCCCTGGAGATCTCGAGGCCCCACGGCAGGCCGGTCGGCTTGCCGAACAGCTCCTGGTTGAAGTAGTTGCCGATGCGGCCGATGGCCTGGGCGACCAGCAGCGCCGGGGCGGCGGCGTTGCCCATCAGCCGCCAGTCGGCCCCGGCGCGGTGCACCCGCCAGATCCCGACGGCGGCGCCGGCCGCGATGCCGCCCCAGACGCCGAGGCCGCCCTCCCAGACCGCGAGCGGCCCCCACCAGGTGTGCGGGGTGATGTCGAACGGCGTGGTGACGTCGAAGTAGATCCGGCCGCCGATGATGCCCGCCGGGACGCCCCAGGTGGCCACGTCGGTGATCAGCGCGGGATCGCCGCCAGCGGCCCGCCAGCGCCGCCGGACGATGATCACCGCGAGCGTGATCGCCACGACGTACATCAGGCCATAGAAGTGGATGTACAGCGGCCCCAGGTGGAACCCGTTGCTCGGGGGGCTGGGGATGTACAACGGCACGGACAAGGCCATGCACCGAAGGGTAGCGCCGCCCTGCCGCGCCCTGCCCACCCGGCCGAGGCGCCAGCGGAGTCCATCGGCCGGGTGCTGCGGGAGGTCAGCGATCCGGACGGGGCAGCCGCCCGCCTGATCGCGCTGGCCATCGATGGCGGCGGCCACGACAACGTCACCTGCATCGTGGCCGACGTCGTCCCGGCCGACGTTCCGGCGACGGCCTTGTGAGCGGCCAGCAGCAGTTCGGGCATACTTGCCGGTCATGGGCGCAAACGATCAAGCGGCGGCGAACCAGCAGGCAGCGGCGGAGCTGGCCAGGCTCAGCGACGAGTACTTCGACGTAGCCCACCGGGCCGACCCGTTCGGCGCCACGCAGGTCGGCGCGTCGGGTTTCGACGATCTGGTCCCCGATCCCAGCCGGGCCGGCGCGGCCCGCGACGCACAGCAGATCGCCAGGGTCGAAGAAAAACTGAGCCGGATCGACGTCGCCGGGCTCGACGAGGCGGGCCGGGTCAACGCCGCGGTCATGGCGCACCTGGCCTGGGCGGCGCGCTCCGACCTGGAGCACGGGCTCTGGGAGGCGAACGCGTCGGCGGGTGGCTACGTCTCGCCCCAGGCCGTGGTGTTCATGTCGACGCCAACCGCGCTGCTGGACAGCGCCGAGGCGGTAGACGGCTATCTGCGGCGGCTGCGCGGTCTCGGCGGTTTCTTCGACGCGGTCACCCGCCGGTACGGCGAGGCGAAGCGCGACGGGCGCAGGTCGACCGAGGTGGGAACGCGCCAGGCCATCGAGCAGCTCGAGGGCCACCTTGGCCGCCCCGTGGCGGAGGACGTCATGGTGACGGTGCAGTTGCCGGACGGGATCGACGGCGCCGCGTTCCGGCGCGAGGCGGCCGGGATCGTCGGCGGCCAGCTCCGGCCGGCGCTGCGGCGGCTGCTGGCCTGCCTGCGGGACGAGCTGCTGCCGGTGGCGCGCCCCGACGAGGAGGTCGGCATCACGTTCGTTCCCGGCGGGACCGAGGGGTACCGGGCGGCCGTGCGCAAGCACACCACCACCGAGCTGTCGCCCGAGGAGATCCACCAGATCGGCCTGGACACCCTGGCCGCGCTGCGGGAGGAGTGGGCCGAGATCGGCGGGCGGGCGCTGGGCATCACCGACGTGCCCGCGATCCTCGCGCGGCTCCGGGACGACCCCTCGCTGCGGTTCACCAGCTCCGCCGAAATCGTGCGCACGGTCACCGAGGCACTGCAGCGCGCCGAGGCGGCCCGCGACGGCTGGTTCCCGCACTACGACATCCCGGACTGCGTCATCGAGGAGATCGACCCGGTCGAGGCCGGCAACGCCCCGCTGGCGTACTACCGCCCGCCCGCCGCGGGCGGGCTGCGGCCCGGCGCACACTGCGTGCTGACCGCGAACCCACAGCAGCGCTACGTCTACGAATACGAGGCGCTGTCGTTTCACGAGAGCACGCCAGGACACCACCTGCAGATCGCGTCCTCGCAGACGCAGGCGCTGCCGGCGTTCCGGCGCTTCCTCGACGCCGAGGTGTGCGGCTTCTGCGAGGGCTGGGGCCTGTACTGCGAGCGGCTGGCCGACGAGATGGGCCTGTACACCTCCGACCTGCAGCGGCTCGGCATGCTCTCGTTCGACGCACTGCGCGCCTGCAGGCTGGTGGTGGACACCGGCATGCACCACTATGGCTGGTCCCGGTCCCAGGCCATGGACTTCATGTGGCGCAACACCGCCACCACCCGGGCGAACGTCCGGAACGAGATCGACCGGTACATCGGCTGGCCGGGACAGGCCCTCGCGTACATGGTCGGACGCCGGGAGATCCAGCGGCTGCGCGCCGAGGCCCAGCGCGAGCTCGGCCCGGACTTCGACATCCGGGCCTTCCACGGGACCGTGCTCGGCAACGGCGCTGTGCCGCTCGGGGTGCTGGAGCAGCTGGTGACCGCCTGGGCGGAGCAGCCGGCCGGCTAGCGCTGCGCTTCCCAGGCGAGCTGGATCGCCCCGATGACCCCAGCCTCGCCCCCCAGCTGCGGCGCGACGACGTAGCCATCCATCGCGTCCGCATCGGTGAGCTCGGGCGCCCTCAGGTAGCCGGCCAGGAGCTCACGCAGCCGCCGGCGCGCCATCGGCAGCAGCGCGGCCTGCTCGGCCACGCCCCCGCCCACGATGATGCGCTGCGGCGACAGCAGGCAGACGACGTTGACCAGCGCCAGGGCGATGTACTCGGCCTCGATTTCCCAGACCGCCGGCCCGGACAGCTCCTGGCCGGGCCGGCCCCAGCGCTGCCGGATAGCCTCGCCCGACGCGAGGCCCTCGAGGCAGTCGCCGTGGTATGGGCAGATCCCGTCGAACGGATCGCGCGCCCGGTCGTGCGGTATGCGCATGTGCCCGATTTCGGGGTGCAGCAGGCCGTGCACCAGGCGCCCGTTGGCGACGGCTCCCCCGCCGATTCCGGTGCCGACCGTGATGTAGCAGAACTCGTCGAGCCCGGCCGCCGCGCCCCACCGCCACTCGCCCAGCGCGGCCACGTTCACGTCGGTGTCCAGCGCAATCGGCACGCCCAGCCCGGAACGCAGCGGAGTCACCACGTCGGTGTCGCCCCAGCCTGGCTTCGGCGTCGTGGTGATCGTGCCCCAGGCCGGCGAGCCGGGGCGGATGTCCACCGGGCCGAACGCGCCGACGCCGAGGGCGTCGACCGGCCCGTTCTCGGCGAAGAAGCGGACGGCCCTGGCCACCGTTTCCGCGGGGCTGGTGGTGGGGAAGGAGTCGACCTTGTCCGGTCGCCCGGGCTGGTCGGCCACCGCGCACACCCACTTCGTGCCGCCCGCCTCGATGCCCCCGTAGCTCATGGGCCGCCTCCGGCTCGGTGGGGAATCAGTCACTGACAGGATTCCCCGCCGACACGATCTTGATGTCCTGGTTTCGGTACGCCAGGGTTATCCCATGAGCAGAGCACTCATTGTGATCGACGTCCAGGAATCGTTCCGCCAGGACCCCGGGTGGCAGACCATCTCCAACCCCGGCATCGTCGGGCCGGTGAAGCAACTGGTGGACGCCGCCAGGGCCGATGGCGACCTCGTCATCTGGGTGCTGCACGCCGAGGCCGGCTCCGACACGGTGTTCGACCCGGCCAGTGGGTACGTCCGGCTCATCGACGGCCTGGCCGTGCGGGACGGCGAGCCGGTGATCACCAAGACCTCGCACAACGCCTTCACCACCACCAATCTGCAGCAGATCCTCACCAGCCGCGGCGTTACCGAGGTCGTGATCTGCGGCATCAGGACCGAGCAGTGCTGCGAGACCACGGCCAGGGTGGCCTCGGACTTCGGCTTCGGCGTCACGTTCGTCACCGACGCGACCGCCACGTCCCCGATCGAGCACTGGGACGCGCCGCCCGGCCGCAGCGCTGGCGAGATCCTCGCCGACCCGCGCACGCTGCAGGTCGACGACATCCTGGCCCGGACCGAGTACGCGCTGGCCGGCCGGTTCGCGACGATCCGCACGGTCGCCGACCTGACGGGCGGCAACCCCGCGTCCTGACCCGCTACGGCTGATCGCGGAAGGCAGGGCTCGCCATCTCGGGCCTGCCCATTCTGGCGGTTTCCGGCCGGCCGGCGCATGACGGAACCCGCCGCGGGCAGGGGTGGTTGCCCGCGACGGGCCCTCCGGTGAGGCTCTAGCTGACCTGGCTGCCGAGCATGAACGATGCCCGGCCTTCCTCGTCGAGCTGCGCGTCGAGTTCCCTGTCCTCGACGATCGCAGCCGCATCGCGCTGCACGAACACCTTGGCGCCGCTGTCCTCGATGATCGCGTCGTCCGGCTGCGGGCCCTCCAGCGAAAGCGCCAGCGTGCCAGCCTCGTTGTCCTGCAGGGACATGCGCAGACCCGTGTCCGGGGGGATACCCGGCTGGGAGGTGAGGGTGCGGATCGTTTCCGCAGCCCGGTCGGTTAGCGTAAGCAATGCAGCACCTCGCTCCATCGTGGTCTCATGGCCAGGTATGCCTGGCACGGTTGTTGACCCTGCCCCCGCTCCCTGGGCTCAAACTCGGGCTCGCGGATCGATGAGAACCTTCGGCCCTGCGCCCGCGCCGGCGGGGCGCCAGCCGTCCAGCACCTGCCCCACGTCCGCCAGCCCAACCGTGACCGCGACCAGCGGCGGGGGTCCACCGAGCCGTCCGCGTACCGCTCGATCGTGGCGGGCAGGCCGGCGGAAGCGCCGAGGATGCCCACGGCGGTGACGTCCTTCAGCACCAGGGACCGGGTGTCGACGATGCTCGGGTGGCCGGCCACGCCGACGTACACCACCCGCTTGCCCGGCTCGACGAGGCCGAGCGCCCTGGCGGGCAGGTCTGCTGCGTTCGAGGCGTCGATGACCGCGTCGAACGGCAGCCCGGGCAGGTCCGCCTCGGTCCACGCACCGTGCACGCCGAGCGCGGCGGCGAAGTCGAGCGACGGCCGGGTCAGCCCCAGCACGTGCACCTCGGCGCCGTCCGCGAGCGCGAACATCGCGGCCAGCAGCGGTGCCGCAGACGCCGGCCCGCTCCACGTCGACGACCGCCTGGCCCGGCTCCGGCCGGGGGGCCGGCACGTCGGCGAGCTCGGACCGGCCGGGGCCGGTCACCACGAACGCCCTCACACCGATGCCCCCTGGGCAGCCAGGGCCAGGTCACGAGTAAGTTGTGGAGACATTTGGCAGATGTTAGATCTTTGGTGCAGGAAGGCGGAAGAGCGCCAATGACCGGACAGCGCAGCTCGCAGTGGTACGCCGGAGATGACCGGGATGGCTACATCCACCGGGCGTGGATGCGGCGTGGCCTGCCGGCCCACGCGTTCGACGGCCGCCCGCACATCGCGATCGCGAACGCCACCTCGGACCTGGCACCGTGCAACTCGCACCTGGACGAGGTCGCCGCCAGCGTCAAGCAGGGGGTCTGGGAGGCGGGCGGGGTCCCGATGAACCTTCCGGTGGTGTCGCTCGGCGAGACCCTGGTGCGCCCGACAGCCATGCTGTGGCGGAACATGGCCGCGATGGCGGCCGAGGAGATGTTCCGCGCCAACCCCATCGACGGTCTCGTGCTGCTCGGCGGCTGCGACAAGACCATCCCGTCGCTGCTGATGGCGGCGGCATCGGTCGACCTGCCCGCGGTCGTCGTCCCCGGCGGCCCGATGCTGACCGGCACGTTCCGCGGCGTGGCGCTCGGCTGCGGCACCGATGTCTGGAAGCTGAGCGAGGAGATCCGCGCCGGGAACCTGTCCGCGCAGGACTTCCTCACCTCCGAGTCCTCGATGATCCGCAGCCGGGGGCACTGCAACACCATGGGCACGGCCTCCACCATGGCCTGCATGGCCGAGGCGCTCGGGATGACGATCCCCGGCATCGCGGGAACCCCCGCGCCGGACAGCCGGCTCCTCGAGTACGCCCACGGCGCCGGCCGTCTCGCCGTGGACATGGCCTCGCAGGAGCGCTGGCCCAGCCGGGTGCTCACCCGGGGATCCTTCCTCAACGCGATAGTGGCACTTGCTGCCGTCGGCGGATCGACCAACGCGGTGGTGCACTTGCTGGCCATCGCCGGCCGGCTGGGGATCGACCTGTCGCTCGATGACTTCGACGCGACCGGGTCGGGCGTGCCGTTGCTGGTCAACCTGCAGCCGGCCGGGAGCCACCTGATGGAGGACTTCCACCGCGCCGGCGGCCTGCTCGCGGTCCTGCGCGAGGTGCAGGACCTGCTCGACCCGGCGGCGCTCACCGTGACCGGGCGGCCCCTCGTCGACCACCTCGGCGACGCGCGGATCTGGGACGAGACCGTGATCAGGCCGCGCAGCGATCCGCTGCAGGAGGAGGCCGGCATCGCGGTGCTGCGCGGCAGCCTCGCCCCGGACGGCGCGGTGATCAAGCCAGCGGCCGCGTCCCCGGACCTGCTGCGGCACCGGGGCCGGGCTGTCGTCTTCGACAGCATCGAGGACTTCCACCGGCGCATCGACGACCCCGGCCTCGACGTGGACGCCGATTCGGTGCTGGTGCTGCGCGGCTGCGGGCCCAAGGGCTATCCGGGCATGCCCGAGGTGGCGAACCTGCCGCTGCCGCGCAAGCTGCTGGAGCAGGGCGTCAGGGACATGGTGCGGATCTGCGACGGCCGGATGAGCGGCACCGCGTACGGCACGGTGGTACTGCACGTCGCGCCGGAGGCCGCGGCCGGCGGCCCGCTGGGCCTGATCAGGACCGGAGACGTCATCGAGCTCGACGTCGCCGCGCGGCGGCTGGACGTCGCCGCGGGCGAAGAAGAACTGCGGCGCCGCGAGCCGCCGGCGGCAGCGGTGGACGGCTACGCGGCCCCGGCCCGTGGCTGGCAGCGTCTGTACGTCGACCACGTGCTGCAGGCCGACCGGGGCGCCGACCTCGACTTCCTGGTCGGGGCCAGCGGCCACGAGGTGGGCCGCGAGTCGCACTGAACGGGTCGCACCGAACGGGTCGCACCGAACGGCAGGAGACGCCGCCCTCTCCCACGATCTGGCCAACGCGCGAACGCGCGACTCTGACGTTGACGTCAAGGTCGGCTATGATCTAGCCGGGCAGGGATCACGGCAAGAGGATCACGGCGATCAGAGGGACGGCGGATGTCGGTAGCTGGGCAGGAAAACGCGGCCGCTAGCGAGGGCGGCAGGAGCGTCCACTACAAGTGGATCGCGCTGTCGAACACCACGCTCGGGATCTTGATGGTCACCATCAACCAGTCGATCCTGCTGATCTCGCTGCCGGATTTGTTCCGCGGCATCAAGCTGAACCCGCTCGTGCCGTCGAACACGTCGTATTTCCTGTGGGTTTTCCTGGGGTTCCTGCTGGTCACCGCCGTGCTGGTGGTCAGCCTGGGGCGTGTGGGCGACATCTACGGCCGGGTCCGCATGTACAACCTGGGCTTCGCCGTCTTCACGCTGTTCTCGATCTTTCTGTCGGTCACCTGGCTCACCGGGCCGCCCGGGGCAATCTGGATCATTGTCATGCGGGTGTTCCAGGGCGTCGGCGGCGCGTTCCTGTTCGCGAACTCGACGGCGATCCTGACCGATGCGTTCCCTCCGGACGAGCGCGGCAAGGCGATGGGGATCAACGGCATCGCCGCGGTGGCCGGCTCGTTCCTGGGCCTGATCCTGGGTGGTGTGCTGGCGCCGATCGAGTGGCGGCTGGTGTTCCTGGTGTCGGTCCCGTTCGGCCTGTTCGGCACCGTCTGGGCCTACCTCATGCTGCGTGACAACGGGGTCCGCATCCCGGCCAAGATCGACTGGCTGGGCAACACGCTGTTCGCGGTCGGCCTGATCGCGGTGCTGACCGGGATCGTGTACTCGCTGCTTCCCTACGGCGGCCACCCCACCGGGTGGACCAATCCCTGGGTCCTGGCCGGCGTCTTCGGCGGGATCGTCGTCCTTGTCGTGTTCTGCTGGGTGGAGACCAAGGTGCCGGCCCCGATGTTCCGGCTCGGCCTGTTCAAGGTCCGGTCGTTCACCGCGGGCAACATCGCCGGAATGCTCGGCGCCCTGGGCCGGGGCGGCATCCAGTTCATGCTGATCATCTGGCTGCAGGGCATCTGGCTGCCGCAGCACGGCAAGAGCTTCGCCGAGACCCCGCTGTGGGCGGGCATCGCGATGGTCCCGCTCACTGTCGGGTTCCTGATCGTGGGCCCGCTGGCCGGTGCGCTGTCCGACCGGTTCGGGGCCAGGCTGTTCGCCACCACCGGCCTGACCGTCTCCGGCGCGAGTTTCCTCCTCCTGGAACTACTGCCGATCAACTTCAGCTACATCTGGTTCGCGCTGCTGATCTTCCTGTTCGCGGTCGGGATGGGGCTGTTCTTCGCCCCCAACCAGGCGTCGGTCATGAACAGCCTGCCGCCCGACCAGCGCGGCGCGGGCGCCGGGATGCTCAACACGTTCCAGAACTCGGCCACGGTGCTGTCGATGGGGCTGTTCTTCACGATCGTCACCCTGGGCCTGGCCTCGCGTCTGCCGTCGCACCTGTACAAGGGGCTGACCGCGGCCGGCGTCGCTCCCGGCCCGGCTCACCTCGTCGCCAGCGAGCCCCCGATCGGCAGCCTGTTCTCCGCGTTCCTCGGCTACAACCCGATCAAGGAACTGCTCGGCCCGACCGGTGCGCTGCAGCACATGTCGCCGCACCAGGTCGCGTACATCACCGGGCGGTCGTTCTTCCCGCAACTGCTGGAGGAGCCGTTCGCCGGAGGCCTGCACCTGGCCTTCACGTTCGCCGCCATCGCCACCGCCATCGCACTGCTTGCCTCGGCCCTGCGCGGAAAGCAGTACTTCTACCAGGCCAGGCCGCTCGGCGAAGGGCTGGCCGAGGGCGCGGCCGACTCCGCCGAGGCGCTGGGGCTGGACGAGTCGTCCGAGGTGGCCGGCCTCGACGGTGCGCAGGCCGGGACCGCGGCCAACGGCTCGCGCGGTTCCAACGGCCGGCTCGCCGCGTCGGGCGAGGAGCTGGACCCATCGCTCGGAAGCGGCTGAGTAGTGAAAGGGGAAGGGTAGGTGGGTGGAACGCACCGAACCGCCACCGCGGCAGCACCGGCCACCGCCCATCAGCACGCGGAGCACGGGGAACTGGTCGGCATCGGCGCTGCCGCGGCCCAGGCCGGCGTTTCGGAGCGGGCCCTGCGCTACTACCAGCAGCTGGGCCTGCTCGAGCCGGCCTGCACCACGCCCGGGGGGCTGCGCCGCTACTCAGCGGACGACCTGGCCCGGGTGGCGCGCATCCGGGAACTGCAGACCCTGCTCGCGCTGAACCTCGATGAGATCGCGATCGTGCTGCGCAACGAGGACCGCCTGGCCCAGATCCGCCTCGAATACCGTGACGAGCGCACCAGTGACGACGAGCGCCCGCGGCTGATCCGGGAGTGCCTGGAGCTGCTGGAGAGCCTGCGCGAGACCGTCGAGGCCAAGCGGTCCGCCCTGGAGAGCTTCCTGTCCGACCTGGACGCCCGCATCGGCCGCTGCAAGGACCTGGTGGCCGCCGAGCCCATCAACCGCGGCTAGCACGCTCTTCCCATCCTGCGTCCCATCCTGCGTGCCAGGATGGCCATGAGGACGTGCCGGATCGTCGCGGAGGCCAATGGTGGGCTCGGGCTCATATCTTCTGGTTCAGATCACCGACGTTCACCTGACGCCCAGCGGATTGCTGAGACCCGGGGTGCGGCCCCGGGACAACCTGCTCAGAGGGCTGCGGCTGCTCGAGGGGGCCGGCATCAGGCCCGACGTCTTCCTGCTGACCGGCGACCTGGCCGACGCGGGCGACGGCGCCTCCTACGACGACCTGGCCGCGATCCTCGCCGAGGCCGCGCGCAGCAGCGGCTCGAGCGTCGTCTGCCTGCCAGGCAACCACGATGACCGCGCCACGTTCCGGCGTCACCTGGGCGGCGGGGCCGGTGACGGCCCGGTCAACCAGACTCACTGGCGGGACGGCCTGCGGATCATCGCCCTCGACTCCACGGTGCCGGGCGAGGCGCACGGGGTCCTGGCCGGCGAGACGCTGGACTACCTCAGGTCGGAGCTCGAGACCACGGCTCCGGACGGCACGGTCGTGGCCCTGCACCACCCGCCGGTCCGCTCGCCGATCGAGCCGATTGCCGAGATCCGGCTGCGCGACCCGGAGCGGCTGCTCGACGCGATCGCAGGCTCCGACGTGCGGATCGTGGTCTGCGGGCACAACCATCACCCGGCGCTGGGCACGCTCGGAACGGTCCCGGTGTGGATCGGCCCGGCCACCTCCTACCAGCCCGACATCACGAGCACCCAGGCGATACGCGCGGTTCCCGACGCCGCCTTCTCCCGGATCGACCTGTCCGGCGCGGATGTGACCGTCACCGTCATCCCGGTTCCGGTGACCGCAGCCGGCGAGGATCAGCGCGCTGGTCAGCCGGCGTCCGGTCCAGCGCGATGAGCTGGTAGGCGAGTTCAACCAGCACCAGGCTGATCAGCGCGTCCAGCACCGAGGTGCCGAACCCGCGGATGGCGAGCATCTCGAGGGCCGTGCTCACGCTGTGCGGCTCGGGGGCGAGCGACTCGAGCTCGCTGACCGCCGCCAGCGGCACCGTGGCGAGCAGCACGACCCACCAGAACTTCTGCCGGACGAGATGACCGGACCGGCGCACCGCGGCGCGCACGGACTTGTCCTCGATCTCGATGACCGGGCCGATGATCGCGAGCAGGGTGATCGCGATCAGGCCCGGGATCACGAGCAAGATCAGGCCGATCACAACGATCAGGACCGCGAGCAGGTCGGCTCGGATCAGCCTGCTCCACGGCAGGGTCCTGGCGACCTGGCCGACCGAGGCGCGTTCCTGGCCGTGCTCGGCCGCGCCCACGATCCGGCACAGGAAGCCCGACAGGAATACCGACCCCAGCACCTCCAGCGCCGTCGAGATCAGCTCACCGGCGGTCACCAGGGGCACGTTGGTGTGGTCGACGAGGTTCGTGATCCCGATGTCCGCCAGCACGGTCACCAGGGATATCGCGATGGCGACGGCCAGAATCCGCCACGGGTCGTGACGGGCCGCGCGCACCACGGCCGCGAGCAGGCCGCGCACCGGCAGGCGCTTGCGCTCCTTACCGCTCCGGCGTTCACCACGAGACGTCATAGGCCGTAACGCTACGTTACTGGCCGGTCCGGCTGCGCGAGGGGGCTCAGGTCGCGGCGGCGGCCTCGACGACCGCACCGGCCGCGAGCAGAGCCTCCTCGGTGCCGGGCGCGGAGACCAGCTGAATGCTCGCGGGCAGCGGGCCGCGCGCCGGGACCGGCAGCGCCAGCGCGGGTACCCCGGCCAGGTTGACCGGCATCGTGCAGCGCGCCTGGAGCAGCTCGGTCGCCCGGTCCAGCGGCGGCGGCGGGATCGTCAGGACCGGAGTGACCAGCAGGTCGAAGCGGCCGAACAGCGCCGCGAGCTGCTGCTGCCACCGCTCCCGGGCCTCGGCGGCCGCCGCGAGCTGCGCCGGCGCGACGTTGCGCCCCGAATCCAGACGGGCCGCCACGTCCGGCGAGATCCGGTCGGCGTCGCGTTCAAGGAGGTCCTTGTTGGTCTGATAGGCCTCGTTGACCAGCAATGGGCCCGTCGCCCTGGTGGCGGCGTCCCATTCGGCCGGATCCAGCTCGGTGACCTCCCAGGACGTCGCGCGCAGCGCGGCGGTCACCGCGTCGTCGATCTCGGGCGCCGCGGGGACCCGCACCCTGCCGACCCGCGGCGAGCCGGCGTCGGCGGCCACGGCGAACCCGGGCTCGAGCAGCTGCATGCCCAGGATCAGGCCGGCCACGTCGACCGCCATCGGCCCGATCGTGTCCATGCTCGGCGACAGCGGCCGCACCCCGTCCACCGGGATGCGGCCGATGGTGGTCTTCAGCCCACAGATCCCGCAGCAGGCCGCCGGGATCCGGATCGATCCCCCGGTGTCGGTCCCGTACGCCACGTCGGCCTCGCCCGTGGCCACCGCGACCGCCGACCCGCTCGAGGACCCACCCGGGGCCAGCGACGGGTCGAGCGGGTTTACCGGCGTGCCGAACCAGGGGTTGATGCCGGTGACCCCGAGCGCCAGTTCGTGCAGGTTGGTGCGGCCCACGATCCTCGCGCCCGCCGCCCGCAGGCCAGCCAGGCACGCCGCATCGGCCGCGGCCGGGGCCGCGGTGCCGGCCACGACCCGCGACGCGGCCGTGGTGGGCACGCCGGCCATGTCGATGAGGTCCTTGACCGCGACCCGGGTTCCGGTCCCCGTGGTGTCGAACAACGTGATGAACGTGGCGGACACGCTTCCTCCTGGTGATAGCCGTGGCAGCACCGACCGGCCGTCCGCCACCCGCCGATCGTACCGGTGCGGGTCACGGCGAGGCAGCCTCGGACGCGGCCGGCCGGGACGGGGCCATGTTCTGGCTGGGGGCGGGCCATTCTCACCGAACGCGCTAACTGCCCGCTCAGGAGTTCAGGTAACGCACCACCGCCATGACTCTGCGATGGGTCTGCTCGTCGTCGGGAGGAAGGTCCAGCTTCATGAAGATGCTGGCCACGCGTTTTTCCACGGCTCCCATCGAGACCACGAGCGCTTCCGCGATCGCCGAGTTCGACCGGCCCTCGGCCATCAGGCCGAGAACCTCGCGCTCGCGCGGGGTGAGACCGCTGAGCGGGTCGGACCGGCGGCTGCGGGCCAGGAGCTGGCGGACGACCTCGGGGTCGAGCGCGGTCCCGCCCCCGGCGACGCGGTGCAGCGCCTCGATGAACTCGGCGACGTCGGCGACGCGGTCCTTGAGCAGATAGCCGATCCCCCGGGTGTCGCCGGCCAGCAGCTCGGTCGCGTACCGTTCCTCGACGAACTGGGAGAGCACCAGCAGCGCCACGTCCGGCCAGCGGCGCCGGATGTCGATCGCCGCCCGCAGCCCCTCGTCCCGGTGGCCAGGCGGCATACGGACGTCGATGACCGCGAGGTCGGGCTTGTGCGTCTCCACCGCGGCCAGCAGCGCGTCACCGTCGCCGACGCCCGCGACGACCTCGATCTCGCCCTCGGCCAGCAGTCGCGCGATCCCCTCGCGCAGGAGCACGCTGTCGTCGGCTATCACCGCACGCACGGGATCACCGCCTCGACGTCCGTAGGTCCACCCTGCGGGCTGGTGACCCGGAACGTCCCGTCGATCGCCGTGACCCTCGCGGCCAGGCCGGCCAGGCCGCCGCCCGGCTCGACCTGCGCCCCGCCGCTGCCGTCGTCCTCCACGAGGACCCGCAGCAGCCCGGCTCCCTCGGTGATCATCACCGAGGCACGGGACGCGTCGGAGTGCTTCGTGATGTTGGTGATCGCCTCTGCGACCACGAAGTACGCGACGGCCTCCACGGCCTTGTCCGGGCGCTGGGCCAGGCGGACCTCGACCCGGACCGGCACGGAGCAGTTCGCGACCAGCGCGGAGAACGCCGCGTCCAGGCCGCGCTCGTCCAGCACGGACGGGTGGATCCCGCGCACCAGGCCGCGGAGGTCTTCGATCGCCGTCTTCGCCTCCTCGTGTGCCTGGTTCAGCAGGGAACGCGCCGCCGCCGGATCGCGCTCGAACCTGGCCTTGGCCAGGCCGAGCTCGAGGGCCAGCGACACGAGCTTCGGCTGCAGGCCGTCGTGCAGGTCACGCTCGATGCGCCGCCGTTCACTCTCCGCCGACTCGACCGCCAGCGTACGGGCCTCGCCGAGCCGCTGGACCTCTTCGGAGAGCTGGCCGCTGCGGCTCGGCCCGAGCAGCGCCCTGGCCAGCGACACGTCGACCGCCGAGCCGAGCCGGGCCAGCAGCGGCCAGGCGAACAGGCAGACGAGGCCGAGCAGCACCCGGCTGGCGCCCTGTCCCAGGCTGGGGCCGGCATTGCCGAGGCCGCTGAGCATCCCGTACCAGACGAGGCCGACCGCGGACAGCGACGCCGCGCTGACCGGGAGCCGCGCGAACTGGTACGCGACGCGCCGCCGCACCACGGGCGACTGCGACCACGCCTTCTGGCGCTGCCGGAACGACAGGTCCGATGCCGGCTCGGGCGGCGACGCCAGCTCAATGCGCACCCCGTTCATGCGCTCGAGCCGCCAGCGGTCGACGCGGGCCATCCTGGCCGCGAGCCGGAGCGTGGACGACAGCGCGAGCATCCCGACCCCGACGATCCAGGACACCGAACCCGCGAGCAGCAGCGCGCACGCCAGGACGACGAAGAACAGCGAGCCGGTGATCAGCGAGACGATCACGCTCAGGAGAGCGCGCCAGGTCCGCGGCGAGATCGGGCCGAGCAGAACCGACCAGCCGATCTGCGCCGTGGGTGCGGGCTGGACCGGGGCGAGCGTGGTGGGCGCGGGCTGGACCGGGGCGTGCGTGGTGGGCGCGGGCTGGACCGGGGCGTGCGTGGTGGGCGCCTGTGCCCACGGCTCCTCTCCCACACCGCCACGATACGCAACCACCCCCCCATTGCCCGGGGGATAAACCCCCCTCTCACCGGGGGGCCGCCCCCATTCCGGTTCGGGGGACGGGGCTATCGATATCCGCGCTGCGGCGAACCAGGCCGAGACGCGAGTGCATAAACCCACGATGACGGCCGATCGAGGTGGCAGGGGTGGCCGACGGAGGCGGCTGGGGTGGCCGCCGCGCGCCGCCTGGCCCTCGGCCTGGCCCTCGGCCTGGCGCTGATGTTCACCCTGTCCCCCGCCACCCGGTTCGGATACCTCGCCTACCCGGCTGGCCTGTATGGATGGCTCGCGCTGACCGGCCAGGCCACCGCGCACGGACGGCTGGTTCCGCGGATTCGCGCCGCAGCCGATAGCGTGCGGTCATGGCTATCCAGACGCGCCCTCTCGGGCGAACAGGCGCGAACGTAACGATCCTCGGGTACGGGGCGATGGAACTGCGCGGCCAGCCGCGCGGCCCGGAGATCAGCGACGACGACGCGGGCAGGCTCCTGGGCGCGGTCCTGGACAGCGGCATCAACCTGATCGACACCTCCGTCGATTACGGAAAGAGCGAAGAGCTGATCGGCCGGTATCTGGGCCACCGGCGCGACGAGTACTTCCTGGCGTCGAAGTGCGGCTGCCCGCTCAGCCCGCCGCCGGACGCGACCCCGCCGTACCAGCACGACTACAGCCCCGCCAACGTCCGCGCCGACGTCGAGCAGTCGCTGCGCCGACTGCGCACGGACCGGTTGGACCTGGTGCAGGTGCACATGTCTCCCAGCCGGGAGCTGATGCAGGCCGAGGACACCGTGGAGACCCTGCAGGCCGCGCGCGACGAGGGCAAGGTCCGGTTCATCGGCATGTCGGGCATCCTGCCGAACCTGCCCGACCACATCGCGATGGGCGTGTTCGAAGTGTTCCAGATCCCCTACTCGGCGGTGCAGCGCGAGCACGAGGAACTGATCACAGCCGCCGCAGGCACCGGCGCGGGCACGCTGATCCGCGGCGGCGCCGCCCGCGGCGCCCCGGCCGAGGACAAGGCCTGGCGCAACGGGCCGCTCGGCCTCGACCAGGGCGTGGGACAGCGCCGCTGGGAGACCTCGGGCGTCGGCGACCTGCTCGACGGCATGAGCCCGATCGAGTTCGTGCTCCGGTTCACGCTCAGCCACCCGGCTCTGTCCAGCACGATCGTCGGCACGTCCAGCATCGACCACCTGCGCTCCAACGTGGCGGTCGCCGAGAAGGGCCCGCTCCCGGAAGACCTGTACGAAGAGGCAAAACGCCGACTAGAACCGGCGCAGGAGTAGCGATTCTCGGGGATCTTGGTCAAAAAGTGCTGTCAGGGCAGCGTGTTTTGACCAAGATCTCGGAGGGCACGCCCTCCGCACGTGCGGGCAGCAGACGTAAGGGCGCAGGCGCTGGAGGTCGCCGCGGGCTGGGCCACGCCGGACGCGCCGTCATCCTGGCCGAGGCAGGCCGGGAGCGGCCGGTGACGTGGCTGTCGCTCGACCCCCTGGTCCCGCTCGGCCCCGCCGGGCGCGACAGCGTCCAAGACATCGGCCTGCCGGAGCCGCTGATCGGCGACTACCGGCGCAACGGCGTGTTCGCGGTGCTCGGCGCGCGCACCTTCCACGGGGCGCGGGCAGCGCGCGCCTGCTCGCCCGCGCGTACCCGTCCGGACTGTGGATTGAATGGCTCGGCCCCGGGACCACCTTGAACGGGTAGTCCCGGGGCTCGTCCAGTGAGGCGGACTAGGTCCGGTTAGCGAGGATCAGGTTGCGGAAGCCGAGATTCACGACCGGACGACCCGAGTTGGGCAGCGGCTGCAGGAGCCGGCCGAAGCCGATCCAGTTGTTGACCACCCGGTTGAGCCGGGTGCCGGGGAGCAACGTCACACCGTTGCCGGTGTTGCCGCTGATCAGGTTCGACGGCCGGCTGGTGAAGTTGCCGATCGCGTTCAGGTAGGCGTGGCCGCCCACCAGAACCCCGCCCCGGGCGTTGCCGATCGCCGAGGTGCCCTTGATATCGGTGCCGATGACGCTGCGGTACACGAGGTTGCTGTGCGCCCAGCCGGTGATCTCCACGCCGTAGCGGGAGTTGCCCGAGAACGTGTTCTGCAGGATCACCGAGCGCAGCGTGCCGCCGATCGTGTTGCCGTGCGCGTTGCCGTCGATCAGCAGGCCGTCGCCGCCGTTGGACAGGATCGCGGAGCCGATGGTGTTCAGGCCCGCGATGTCCGGGTCGACGGTCACGCCCGTGGCGTCGCCTGCCAGCTCGATGCCGTTGTGCCTGTTCCCCGACATCACGTTCGTGCGGACCAGGTTGTCACCACCGGTCGAGGTGATCAGCACGCCGTCGTTGCCGTTCGGAGCGGCGCCGCCGAACGCGTGCAGCCCGCCGAAGGTGTTGAACGTGACGAACCCGTGCACCTGATCGGTCACCTCGATGCCGTTGGCGCCGTTGCCCGCGGAGACGTTCCCGAGCGGGATCACCCCGCCTACCTGGGTGTTCGCGGACGTGCCCTCGACCAGGATGCCGTTCTTGCGGTTGGGGACCACCGCGGAGTTGTTGGCGGCGCTGCCGAAGAAGTTGCCCTGCACGACGACGTTGTTCGAGTCCTGAACGGTCAGGCCATTCCCGGCATTGCCGCTGACCACGTTGTAGTAGACAAACGGGTTATTGACGAATTTGCAGCCGATCAGCGAGTTATTGCTGGCGTCGAAGATCCAGACCCCGTCGCCGCCATTCCCGAGCGGGTAATCGCCGTCGGCCGTGGTGCCGACAAAGTTTCCGTTGAGGACATTTCCGGTCGAGTGCCCGGCGATGATGATCCCGTCGCTCCGGTTACCGGACACCAGGTTGCCGAGCGGCGGTACCACGAATACCGGCGTGACCGTCCCCTTGTCCCCGGTCGGGTTGTTGGCCTGCCCGGTGGACTTGTCGACGAAGGCCGTCCCCCCGATCTCGTTGTCATCCGACCACCGGGTGATCAGGATGCCCGCGCCGCCGTTGCCGATGCGCACACCGCCACCGCGGTTCGTCCCGATCCGGTTGGACACCACGGTGTTACCCGAGGAACCGTCCAGCACGAGGCCGTTCTCGCCGTTGCCGGAGATCACGTTCGAGACCACACCGACCGCGGCGGCCCGGTTGAGCCCGATCAGGTTGCGCGATGAGCTCGGCGAGACATAGACGCCGTCGCCGCTGTTGCCGGCCCGCCGTCCGAACAGGTCAAGGCCGATGTAGTCGCCATTGAGCGTGATCTTGCTTGCGTTCAGCGTGACGCCGTCGCCCCTGGCGTTGTCGACGGCCATGCCGAGCAGCTGCGAGCCGGCCGAGCCGGCCGCGAACGTCAGGCCCGCCTGGCCGTTGCAGTTCAGCTCCACCACCGGCCGGCCCGAGTAGCCGTTCGTCCACGTCGCGTCGATCTTCACCTGGCGCCTGACCGACGGCAGCGAGCTGGTCAGCGTGATCACCCCGCGGACCCAGAAGTGGATGGTCCACGACGATCCCAGCGGCCCGGCGTTGACGGTGTTGATCGCGGCCCGCAGGGATCCCCACCCCGCGCTGCGCAGGTTCGTCACGACAACGGTCCGCGAGGTCGACGGGGTCCAGGTCCCGGCCATGGCCGCGGTCGCGCCCGCCGGAACGGCCATTACGGCGCACAAGGCTGCAATGGCGACTTTGAATGGTTTACCTGCGAGCATTAGCACCCTGCCTTCGTCGTTGCCAGAACTTTGCGGGGGCGCTTCAGGAGTATGCACCCGCGTAAAGAATGAGACAACTAACTATTGAAAAACACGCCGGCCGCCATTCCAGAAACCTCGTAATTCCCAGCGCATATCCGAAACCGGGTAAAGGCGGATTCAGCCACCGGCCGGCCACCACCCCCGGAGTGCCCGAGGACCCGGCGTCACGGGTGCCGCGGGCGGCGCGCATTGCCGGACGGCATCCGGGGTACGGCGCTAGTACGCAGCCATCACGGAGGGCATGAGATGGAACGGGCAAGCTCGAAACACGGCCCCCAGCGAGACGACGAGATGGAGCGCGAGGACCGGGAGATAACGCACACCGGCGAGCCACAGCAGGGCCCGGAGTGGCGCCAGACCGAGCCGTTCGACGAGCCGTACACCACGCCGGAGGAGCAGATGGCAGGCACTCCGGCCGGCATGACCCCGTCCGGCGTGTACGAGCGAACGGACATCGCGGTCTACCTGCAGCCGCACAAACTGCCCGCGGACCGCTGCACGATCCTCGACTACGCGCGCCAGGAGGGTGCGCCCGACGAGGTCCTGGACGCCCTCGGCAGGCTCCCCGCTCACACGATCTTCCACACGATCGGCGAGGTCGTCCGCGCGATCGGGATACACACCGAGGAGCCACGGGACCACACCGGCGGCTGATGCCGCACCGGCCAGGCACCACCGGCCAGGCACCACCGGCCAGGCAGTTGATCGGCTATGCCGATATAGGTGATTATTCTGCGGTGACCTTCGTGCCATACGACCGTCCGGTGCGGGCCGCCTTCGTCGGGCTCGGCCGGATTTACGACCTGAACGTCCGCGGCTACATCGACAACCCCGACGTCGAGGTCGTCGCGCTCGTCGACCCGAGCGAGGAACGGCGCGCACAGCGCCAGGCGGACTGGCCGGACGCGACCACCTTCGCCTCAGCGGCCGAGCTGGCGGCGAGCGGCCTCGAGGTCGACACGGCTGAGGTTCTGCTGCCGGTCGTGCTGCACGCCGGCGGCGTGTCCGAGCTGCTCGACTTCGGCTGGCACGTCAACCTGCAGAAGCCGATGTGCAACAGCCTGCCCGAGGCGCAGCGGATGCTCGACGCGGCGAAGGCGAACGACCGGATCCTGCGCGTGATGGACAACTACCTGTTCTACGAGCCGCTGCACCGGCTCAAGGCCGTGGCCGAATCCGGGGATCTCGGGGACGTCGTCGGCTACCACCTGAAGATGGTCGGCACCGGCAACGGCGGCTGGGACGTCCCGTGGAGCAGCTTCGAGTGGCAGATCGACCAGATGAAGCGCGGCCGCGGGATCATGGTGTTCGACGACGGCTGGCACAAGCTCACGACCGCGATCTGGCTGTTCGGGCCGATCCGGGAGGTTCGCGCGTGGATCGGGAACCTCGCGGTCGGGCCCGGCATCGACCTCGAGACGCCGGCCACGCTCATCTGGGAGCACGCCAGCGGCATCCGCGGCGTGTGGGACATCACGATCGCCATGGACATGTACCTGCGGTCCGACTACTACACCAACGACGAGCGCTGGGAGATAACCGGCAGCAAGGGATTCGCTCGGGTCAACCGGTGCACCGGCCGCGGGATACAGCAGCCCAGCCTCGAGATCTACGCCGACGGCGAGATGCGGGGCTACCACGCCCTCGACGACGACTGGGGCAGCAGCTTCCGCGACTCCGGCCGGTACTGGCTGCGCTGGCTGCACACCGGCGAGGGCCCCCTGCTCTGGAGCGGCGAGGAAGCCGTCGACGTGCTGAGGTTCGCGCTCGCCGCGTATGAGAGCAGCGCGAAGGGCGGCATCGGCGTGGACCCCGCGCTGCTCAGATAGGGCTCGACAGGGCGGGCACGCACCCCGCCCTCGCCGCGGCGCCACGGGCTTGACCGGGGCACCGCGGTCGCCGGTTGAGCCGCCCGGCCCGCGGGAAGAATCCGGCCCTGAGTACCCGGGATGCTCACTGCCCAGTTCAGCCGCTGATTCGAGGTCCGGATGGAACCCGATGCGAGGATCGCCGCCAAGGTCGAGCACGCTCGCGAGGTCGAAGGATTCATGCGGCGGCTCGGCTGGTCCGTGGCCGTCCTCGGGCTCGCCGGCGTCGCGGTGTTCGCGGTGCTGTGGGGGCTTGGCGACCTCAGCACCGAGCAGGCCATCAGCCTGATCCTGGGAACCTGCCTGGCGACGATCCTGTCCGGCACGACCGCTTACGGCTCCGGAACCAACGTGGGACTCGGCGCGGAGCGCCTGGAGATCGCGGCCCGCGCCGCAGTCCCCGACCCCAACGAGGGCCCGGCCGACCGCTGACCGAAGCATCACCGTGCGGATCTGGTGCCCTTATAAGGGCAGCCATCCCGCACGGAGCCTCAGCCGTTGTCGGGACGCACCCAGACGTCCCGCTCCTGCATGAGCTCGATCTGCTTGGCGGTCACCTCGCGGCGGTACTCCTCGTGCGCGTACGGGGCGCGGTCAAGGTAGAGGTTCTTCGGGTACACCGGCTGCTCGTAGATGAGCTGGTACTGCTCGGTCGTCAGGTCCTTGATCCAGTTGTCCCACTGGGCGTTCGCGCGGAACCGGCGCAGCGCGCCGACGTCGACGGTCCCGGCCACCCAGGACGAGCCGCCGCTGTAGTCGTGCCGGCCGACGATCTGGCCGCGGTAGTCGATCACCGCTGACCCGCCGCCGAAGGTGTCGATCGGGACGTCGGAGTCGGTGTGCAGGTAGTACGTCCCGACGTTGCACGCGATCAGGTACATGTTGTTGTCCAGCGCCCGTGCCCGGTTCTGAATCTCGAACAGGCCGTTGCCGACGTGCGGGTGCGGGTACGGGCCCCGGTAGACGACTTCGGCGCCGTTCATCGCCAGGCCGCGCGCGTTCTCCGGGTACGAGCCCTCGTTGGCCATCAGGAACCCGAGCCGGCCGATGTCGGTGTCGGCGACCGGGTAGAACGCGTCGAGGTTGCGCCCGTACAGCTCGATCCACTTGTCCCAGACGTTGTGCGGGGTCACCGAGTGCTCCACCGGCAGCAGCGGCACGACCTTGTGGTGCTTGAGGATGACGTCGCCCTCGGGGTTGAGGATGAAGCCTACGTTGAAGAAGCGTCCCTGGAATTCCGGATGGCGCGCCTTGGCCTGGGCCATCACGAACGCGTTCCACTGCCGGGCCAGGCCGCCGAGGTAGTCGGTCTCGGGGCCGGGGATGTCGATCGCGCACTCGCGGGCGAACTCCTCGTGATCGAGGTCGAGGACCTCGTCGTTGAAGCCCTGCAGCGCGCCCTCCGGCACGGCGATCAGCCTCACCGGCAGGTCCAGGCTGGACAGCCACGACGCGGCCTTGATCAGGTGCGAGAGGTGCTCGAGGTTCGTCTGGATCTCATCGCGGCGGCGGATGCCGCGCATGGTGGGCACCAGGCCCAGGGCTTGGTAAGGCTCGATCATGACATGTCCCTCCGGCCCGCTGAGCCTGGTCGCGGTCGGCCCGATCCCGGGCTGTCACCTGTGTACCCCGGGACTACCCGTTCTGTCTGCATATCCGGGTCCCGGACGGGCCGAGCTCGGCTCGATAGCCTGACCGGATGACTCGCATCGCACTCATCACGGGCGGGAACCGGGGCCTCGGCCGCGCGTCGGCCCGTGCCCTCGCGGACGACGGCGCCGACGTCATCCTGACCTACCGGTCCAATCCCGGGGACGCGGACTCGGTCGTCGCAGAGCTCGCCGAGCGCGGCCGCACCGCGGTGGCCCTGCCCCTCGACACGACCGACAGCGACAGCTTCCCCGCGTTTGCCGGCGAGATCCACCGCCAGCTGCGGGAGCGCTGGGATCGGGACCAGTTCGACATCCTCATCAACAACGCCGGCTTCGACCGTGTCACCCCGTTCGGCCAGACGGACGCTGCGATGATCGACGCCCTGTACGCCGTGCACGTCAAGGGGCCGATCCTGCTGACCGAGCTGCTCGCCCCGATGATCTGCGACGGCGGCCGCGTGCTGTTCACCTCGACCGGCCTCACGCGGTACATCGCCAATCCCGGCTACTCGGTGTACGCCACCATGAAGGGCGCCATCGAGGTTTACACGCGGTACGCCGCGAAGGCGCTCGGCACCCGGGAGATCACAGTCAACGCGATCGCGCCCGGGGCGACCGCCACCGACTTCGCGGGCGGCCGGATCCGCGACGATGAGACGTACCGGGCCATGATCACGGCCAACCATGCGCGCGGCCGCGTCGGGGAACCGGAGGACGTCGGCGCTGCGGTGCGCACGATCGTGTCCGAGACCGCCGGATGGATCACCGCTCAGCGGATCGAGGCCTCCGGAGGCCAGAGCCTCTAGAAGGCCCGGGGCTCCTCGTTACGACGGGGGGCGCTTGATCACGGCGTAGCCCAGGTTGACGACCCCGATGATGATCCAGATCAGGGCGGTGAGCATGACGCCAGCGAAGCCCGCTGCCGCGTTGAGGATTATCGACGTCACCCACAGGGCCAGCAGCATGGACCCCAGGCCCAGCGCGATGGGCTGCCAGCCGGAGCGGTCGGCCCGGTTCGCCCGGATCGTGCGCCGCTCGGCCCGGATCAGACGCCGCTCGCCCCGGATCATGCCCTTGGCGCGGCGGCGCTGGTGCCTGCACCCTGCCGCGTACTCGTCCAGCTGCGTCACGATGCGCCGGTCGACCTCCGCCGCGACCCGGTCACCGAGACCGGCCGCGATCCTCTGGTCGATCTCCGCGCCGATGCGTTCCACGAGACCCTCGGCCAGCGCATGATCATAGCCGGAACCGAGGTCCTGCAGGGCGGCCACCGATGCAGCGATCTCAGCCTCGCGATCTGTAGCCACTGCGCCCCTCCAACCGGGTTCCGTCAGCCCTCGCGGAAACGGTACGGACTCCGGGCGAGGGCGCGGTATGCGGCTAGCCCCCCTTCCGTCGTCGGGCCAGCCCCCCGCGTTCGGGAATTGCGCTGACCGACCCGGGCCGGGAGGCGTGGCCTCATCCGACCTGG
>JASHQP010000345.1 GCA_030039095.1 Streptosporangiaceae bacterium | reverse complement strand
GACGCTGCTGGTCGGCGGCTCGTTCGAGCCACTGGCGAGGCAGTGGGGCCTGCCCACCGCCGCCGCTGCCCTGCCGTCGGCGTCGCCGGACGCGGCGCTCACGCCCGCCGCGTCCGAGACCGTGCCACCCGAGACCGTGCCGCCCGAGACCGTGCCGCCCGGCGAGGCGGAGCAGGCGGACGACGAGGAGACGGGTGGCGCCCGGCCGCACCCTCTCGACTGGTCCGGGATGGATGTCGGCTCGCCGTTCGACCATCCGCGCAGCGGGATCCTCTACGTGGCGCGGCACCTGCCGCCGCCGGGCCGGGACGGGCTCGCGCCGCAGTATCTCGACGAGATCTGCGAGCTGATCACCGCCGCCGGGGGCCGCACGCTCGGCCTGTTCTCCTCGATGCGGGCCGCGAAGCAGGCCACCGCCGAGCTGCGGGAGCGGATCGGCTTCCCGCTGCTCTGCCAGGGCGACGCCCCGACGTCGCAGCTCATCGCCAGGTTCGCCGATGACGAGCCGACCTGCCTGTTCGGCACCTTGTCGCTGTGGCAGGGCGTGGACGTTCCCGGCCGGTCGCTGCAGCTCGTGGTCATCGACCGGATCCCGTTCCCCAGGCCCGACGACCCGCTCGCCTCGGCCCGGCAGCGCGCCGTCGAGGCACGCGGCGGCAACGGCTTCATGACGGTCGCCGCGGCGCAGGCCGGGCTGCTGCTCGCCCAGGGCACCGGCCGGCTGCTGCGGACGATGAGCGACAGGGGAGTGGTCGCGATCCTGGATCCCCGGCTGGTGACGAAGCGGTACGGCGGCTTCCTGCGCGCCTCGCTGCCGCCGTTCTGGGCCACCACCGACCCTGAGGTGGTCCGCGGCGCGCTGCGCCGCCTGGCCGAGGCGCCCGAGCCCGGCTAGCTGGCCCCAGCTAGCCCCAGCCCGGCCAACTCCAGCCAGACTAACTCCAGCCCGGCTGGGCCGCGGGTGCGCGGTCGGCCCAGTAGTGCATGGGCTCGCCGTCCCAGTGCTCAGCGGCCAGCAAGCCGTAGTCGGTCAGGCCGAGACGGCGCGCCACGCCCTGCGACGCCGCGTTGTCCTCGTGGATCCAGGCGACCAGCGGCAGGTCCGGATCGACCGCAGCGGCCGCGCGCTGGGCGGCCCTGGCCAGCTCGGTCGCGTAGCCCTTGCGCCAGTGGCCGGAGTCGACGAGATAGAAGAGGTTCCAGAATCCGGGGCGGCACTCGGCGCCGCCGACCCCGATCACCTCCCCGGTCGCCCGGAGCCGCACCGTCCAGTAGCTGAGCCCGGTGACGTCCCAGCGGCCGCGGAAGCGCCGGATCCAGGCGCGGGTGCTCGCCGGGGTCTCCTGCACGCCGCCCGGAATGTGGTCGGAGTGCACAGGATCGGAGGTGAGCCGGTGGATGCCGTCGACGTCGGCCTCGTCGACCGCGCGAAGGTCCAGGCGGTCGGTCAGCACGTGCCGGTGCCCGCCGGAGCTGCTCGTCACCGCTGCCTCCGGTCAGCCGGCGCTGGACGCTGGCCAGATGCTGATGCCCGCCTCCACCGCGCCCCGGTCGATCGCCGCGAGCTCGTCCTCGGTGAACGCCGGGCGCCCGGCCGCCGCCACGTTCTCCTCGAGCTGCCCGACGCTGCTGGCCCCGATCAGCACCGACGTGACCCGCTGGTCCCGCAGCGCCCAGGAGAGGGCGAGCTGGGCGGTGGACTGGCCGCGGGCCCGCGCGATCCCGCCGAGCGCGCGCACGTAAGCCAGCGTGGCGTCGCTGAGCTCGGCGGCGTCCAGCGTCGTGTGCCGGCTGGCCCGCGACCCGTCGGGAATCCCGTTGTCGTACTTGCCGGTGAGCACGCCCTGGGCCAGCGGCGAGAACGCGATGCAGCCGATGCCCTCCTGGCCCAGGACCTCCAGCAGGCCACCCTCGACCGAGCGATCCAGCATCGAGTACAAGGGCTGGTGAATGAGGATCGGCGTGCCCATCCGGCGCATGATCCCGGCCGCCTCGGCCGTCTGCTCTGCCGAGTACGACGAGATGCCCGCGTACAGCGCCTTGCCCGACTTCACGGCCGTGTCGAGCGCCCCGAGCGTCTCCTGCAGCGGGGTCTTCGGGTCGGGCCGGTGGCTGTAGAAGATGTCGACGTAGTCGAGGCCCATCCGCCGCAGCGACTGGTCCAGGCTGGCCAGCAGGTACTTCCGTGAGCCCTCGTCGCCGTACGGCCCCGGCCACATGTCCCAGCCGGCCTTGGTCGAGATGATCAGCTCGTCCCGGTACGGCCCGAAGTCCTCGCGCAGGATCCGGCCGAAGTTGGTCTCGGCCGAGCCGTACGGCGTGCCGTAGTTGTTCGCCAGGTCGAAGTGCGTGACGCCCAGGTCGAACGCGCGCCGCAGGATCGCCCGGCTGTTCTCCAGCGGCCGGTCGTCGCCGAAGTTGTGCCACAGCCCGAGCGAGACCTCGGGGAGCTGGATTCCGCTGCGGCCGCAGCGGCGGTAGGGGATCGACTCATAACGGCCGGCAGCGGCGGTGTATGTCATTCCGAAAGTATCTCGAGGGGCCGGAACGCTACCGCCCCCGGCTGGCCCGGCTGCCGGCCTAGAGGACGTCGTGGCCGGGATGCGGCTCGGCCGGGATCGTGCCGAGCCGGCCGGCCTGGAAATCCTCGAACGCCCGGACCAGCTCGTCCCTCGTGTTCATGACGAACGGCCCGTACGCCGCGACCGGCTCGCGGATGGGCTCGCCGCCGAGCACGAGGACGTCGAGTCCCTGGGCCGGGCCTTCGGCGCGGGTCCCGGCCGCGAACGTGATGACGTCGCCGGGCCCGAACACCGCGAGCTGCCCGGTGCGCACCGGCCGCCGGCCGTTGCCGGCCGATCCGGAACCCGCGAGCACGTAGCCGAGCGCGTTGAAGTCGGCCCGCCAGGGCAGCCGCAGCTGCGCGCCGGGCTCGAGCGTGGCGTGCAGCAGGGTGATCGGGGTGTGGGTCACGCCGGGGCCGTCGTGCCCGCCGACCTCGCCCGCGATCACGCGGACCAGGGTCCCGCCGTCGGGCGAGCTGAGCAGCGCTACCTGGCCGGCCCTGATGTCCTGGTAGCGGGGGTTCGCCATCTTGAGCCTGGCCGGCAGGTTCACCCAGAGCTGGAAGCCGTGGAACAGCCCGCCGCTGACCACGAGCTCCTCGGGCGGCTCCTCGATGTGCAGGATGCCGCCGCCCGCGGTCATCCACTGGGTGTCGCCGTTGGTGATCAGGCCGCCGCCGCCGTTGGAGTCCTGGTGCCGGAACGTCCCGTCGATGATGTAGGTCACGGTCTCGAACCCGCGGTGCGGGTGCCAGGCCGTGCCCTTCGGCTCGCCCGGCGCGTACTCCACCTCGCCCATCTGGTCCATGTGGATGAAGGGGTCGAGGGCGCTGAGGTCAACGCCGGCGAACGCGCGGCGGACCGGGAACCCCTCACCCTCGAAGCCCGAGGGCGCGGTCGTCACCGCGAGGACCTCGCGGTCCCGCGCGACCGCGGGGTCCGGCTCGGAGATCCTGGGCAGCAGAAGCATGTCGTCGACGGTCACCGCTGGCATGACTCGATCCTCCTCCGCGCGGGCGGCCTTGTCCCGTTCGCGCCCACGCCAACAATAGTTGAACGCGCAACATTCCCTGCCAGATAGCGCGCGCATGCGACACACTTAGTGTGTTATTATGTGTGCATGCCAACGACGCGCCCACGGGTGAACCTGACGCTCACCGAGTTGGAACAGCGCTTCCTGGAGGCGATCATGACCGAAGGCACGACCGAGCACGAGATCTACGTGGACTACCTGCAGCGGGCCGGTCTGGCCGTTACCTCTGCGCCGGCAGTGGCTGACGTGGTGCACGTGCTGCTGGAACTGGGGCTCGAACGGCTGCATGAAGAGGCCGCCGAAATCAGCTACGCGGCCGAGGCTGCCGCTCAGAACGACGCCGAGCGGGCCGTCTCCGCGGCCCGGCACCGCCGCCACGTGGAGAGCGCAGTCCGGGCGGAGCGTGGATGAGTGCCGCACCCCGTCCGCTGCGCGGGCAGATCTTCCACGTCGATGAGGCGGGCGCCGGGCCGGACTACTGGCTGGTCGTCAGCAACAACCGCCGCAATGCATACTTGCGCGACGTTCTAACCGTCCTGGTCACGACCACCCCGCCTAGCTCGCCGAGGGCAAGCCGCGTGCGGCTGACCAAGAGCCGCGACTCGTTCGAAGGCTGGGTGGACTGTGACGACATCGGCCCGCACGCCCGGGCCGAACTGGGTCCGGTCAAGGGAGCGCTGCCGCCAGCTACCATGCGGCGGGTCGAATCGGGCCTGGCTTTCGCGTTGGGCCTGCAGAGCTTAGCCGCGCACGGTCGGGCTGGCTGAGGCTGCTAGAGCGGGAGGCCGGCCTCCAGGTGGGCGAGGGCCGCGTCGACGCGCGCGAACGTGTCGGCGGTGTGGTGGCTCTGCTCCCAGGGCATGGTGGCCGACAAGATCACGCCGATGATCGCACCCACAAGGTTCCGCACGGCGAAGTCGCCGGGATCATGACCGGTCCGCCTGGCCGTGGCCTCCGCGATCACGTCGATCGTCCGGCTGAGCTCATCGACAGCCCGGGCGCGGAGTTCCGGGATCTCCATGGTCATGGCCCCGGTCTCGTCGAGCCGGGCCACTTCCTCCTCGCTGAACCCCGCGTAGGTCTCGGCCCAGGCGGCACGGAACGCGGCGACCGGGCTCAGCCCGGCGGGCTGCCGCTCGAACGCGGCGATGACGA
>JASHQP010000344.1 GCA_030039095.1 Streptosporangiaceae bacterium | reverse complement strand
TGACGAACAGCAGCCCGAGCCGAAGCCGGCGCGCCCGGGGCGACCGGATCGCGTGGCCCACGCGCGCCGCCCGGCGTGCCTGGGCCGCGCGAACCGGGGATGTTGCCGTCTGCATGCCTGCCTCTACCCTTCCTGCCGCTCAGCGCGGAAACCCGCGTTAGCCGCCCGCGCCGCTGTTGGCCTGCTGGTCGATGTAGACCAGCGCCTGCTGCGGCGTCTTGCTGTGCTCGGCTATGTCCTGCGCCGCCGTCGCCTCGGCGGTCAGGAACTCCGATTCGGTCTTGGTGAGCTTCGGCGTGACCGAGAGCGGGCTCGACATCTGCTGGACGAACACGTCGAGCCATGGGTTGGCCTTCAGCCAGGCCTTGTAGGCCGGCTGCGAGACCACCGTGGGCGAGGCCGGCATCCAGCCGCCCTTCGGGTCGATCTGGGAGTTGAACGACTCGTTCTGGTAGCCGGCCAGCCACGCGATGAACTCGAACGCCTGCTTCGGGTGCGCGGCGCCCTTCGGGATGATGTTGAAGTTGCCCTGGCCGAACGTGCTCGGCCCGCCCACCGAGTTCGGGAACGGCACGACGCCGAAGTTGCTGGCCATCGACGGGTTGGTGACCGGGATGTTCTGCGCGCCCTCCCACGGCCCGTCCATGTTGAAGCCCTCCTTGCCCGCGACGAACGCGTCGTCGTCGCCGCCGGCCACCGAGCCGTACGCGGTCTCCATGCCGGCCACGCTGGAGTACGGGTACTTGTCGTACTGGGCGAGGAAGTTCGCCTCGGACTTGGCCCCCGGGCAGCTCTCGAGGTCGTACTGGCCGGACGAGCTGAAGCAGTTGACAGCGCCGAAGAAGCTGCCGAAGTACTCGAAGGGCGAGCCGGCCGACTCGTACAGCGGGTAGAAGCCGATCTGCTCCAGCTTGCTGCCGGAGATCTTCCACTCCTTGGCCTGATCGGTGTAGAGCTGCGCCAGCGTGGTGGGCGGCGAGGCAATCCCGGCCGCCTTCAGCATCGACTTGTTGTAGTAGAGCGCCCAGGAGTTCATCGACATCGGCAGCGCGTACAGCGTGCCGTTGTACTCGCCGCCCTGCAGCGCGATCGGGTACAGCCACTTCTCCAGGCCCGCGTACGCGCCGGTCAGGTACGGCTCGAACGACTGGATCGAGCCGTCGGCCGCGTACTCCCCGAGCACCGGGTTCCACTCGGTGAACACGTCCGGCGGGGTACCGGCGGCGATCTCGGACAGCAGCTTGGCGTCCCCGGTCGCGCTCGGGATGTTGGACTCGGTGACGTGGATGCCCGGGTGGGTGGCGTTGAACTTGCTGACCATCTGGCTGAGCAGCGTGAGCGTGTTGCCCGACCACATGGTCTGCCAGGTGATGTCCACCACGCCGGACGAGGAGGCCCCGCCACCCGACGATGCGGGGGTACCCGAACAGGCCGCGACGGCCAGCCCGGCGCAGGCGGCGATCGCCACACCCGCTGCCGCCCGGTGGCGGCCGACCCTGGCACGTCTGGCCCAGTCACGGCCGGCTCTCCGTTCGAGTCCATCGGCACAGCCGCGACGCCGGGCGTATATCTTCTCAATCACGAGATGCTCCTTTCCTAGGGGTGTGCATCAAGTGCCTGCCGCGCGGGTCGGACCGGACCCGCGCGGTTTTGGCCGTTCTGGCGGAGGTCCCGCGCTCTCCCTGACGATCAGTTCGGGCTCGAGCCGCCGCGGGCGGGGCAGGGCGACCTTCTGCTCCGTGCGCGCGAGGAGCATGGCGAAGCAGGCCCGGCCCAGTTCGGCGAAGTCCATGCGCACCGTGGTGAGCGGCGGCGTCAGGAACTCGGATACCGGGGTGTCGTCGAATCCGACGACGCTGACATCCCCCGGGATGGTGCGGCCGGCGGCGTGCATCGCGCGCATGACGCCGAGGGCGAGGTCGTCGTTGCCGCACAGCACGGCGGTGACGTCCGGATCGGACGCCAGCGCCTGCCCTGCCTGGAAGCCGGACCGCGGGGCCCAGCCGCACGGCAGCGGGGCCGGGACCGGCGCGCCGGCCTCCACCAGCGCCGCGCGCCAGCCCGCCTGCCGCTGGCTGGTCCGTGTCGAGGACGGAATGGCCAGGTGGTGCACCGTCCGGTGGCCCAGCGACAGCAGGTAGCGGGTGGCCTGGTTCGCCGCCTTCCGGTCGTCCAGCCACACCCAGGGCCGGTCCCGGCCCGGATCGCGGGCGGGTGTCTCGATCATCGCCGCCATCGGGATGTCCGGCGGCACCGCCTCCAGGGCCATGGTCCCCGCCCGGTCGTAGGCGATGACGATGAACGCTCCCCCGGGCTCGACCGCCCTCCTGACCGCGTCGGCCACCTCCCGAGGTGAAGCGGACTCGACGACACGGACCCCGACGGCGAAGCCCACGGCGCGCGCCGCCTCCTCGATGCCCTGCAGGGCCGCCTGGTACCCGTACAGCGTGGTGTTCGGTGTCAGCACCGTGACCGACCGGGCCAGCCCGCCGCGCAGCACCCGGGCGGCCCGGTTCGGGCGGAACCCCAGTTCCACGATGGCCGCCTGAACGACCTCGCGGGTGGACCCCCGGACGCTGGGATGCCCGTTGATGACCCGGGACACTGTCTGGTACGAGACCCCGGCCGCGGCGGCCACGTCGCGGATGCTGGCCGGCCGCGCCCGGCGCTCCCGCACGTCATCACCGGGCTGATCCGCGCCACTTGTGACATCCGCCACAACCATGGCAGAATTGTGAACGTTCACATCTATGTCGTCAAGGGACTGAGACATCACGATTTAATGCCGCCGAAACGCCGGGACCCGCGATGGTGCCGCCGCCGACGGGGAGGGTGCTTGGCTGCAACAGAACGGCTCCTGCACGTCAGCGGGCTGACCGAGACGGGTCTCGACCTGCGGATCGAAGTGGACCGCGACGGGATGGCCAGGATCACCCGCCTGTCGGCCACGGGCGCTCCGGCTCTGTCACATGACGCGGCGCTGCCGCTGCTCGACGTCATCGTGAGCGGCGAGGGCCGCGGATGGTCGGGCGGGCGGTACTGCGAGTCCGAGGCCGGCGGCCGTTTCCGCTATACCAGCCACCTTGAACGCGTCGTCGACGGCTCCTGGCGAGAGCTCCGCGTCGACCTGGACGACCCCGGGACAGGACTGCACGCCGAGGTGTTCTACCGGCTCCTGGCCGCTGCCGGCGGGGGCGCGGGGGCCGGCGGGGGCGCGGGGGCCG
>JASHQP010000343.1 GCA_030039095.1 Streptosporangiaceae bacterium | reverse complement strand
CGCTCCGGCGCTGCAGCGGGACGCAGCTCGCCGACCCGGCGCGGCTCCGGCAGGCTTGCCGGATCGTGCACGGCCAGGCGCCCGGCACGCACCGCCGCCAGATTCCGCTCCACCGCGACGCCGTTCAGCTCGATGGCCCGCTCGATCGACGACGCCTGCAGCGGCACCGCCCCGGCCTGGTACGCGGCCCCGAGCGCGATCAGGTTCGCGGCGATGCCGTCCCCGAACAGCGTGGTGGCCAGGGATATCGTGTCGAGTGCGGTGAGCCCGCCGGGCCTGGTGCGGTCCCGCACCGCCGCGAGCAAGGCAGCCAGGTCGGGCGCCGCGGCGTCGCCGCGCACCATGTCCGCGGTCGGCACCAGGGACGTCGAGGCCACCGTGACGGTCCGGCCCGCCGACGCCCGGGCCAGGTGCCGTGGGTCGGCCGCAACCAGCAGGTCCAGCGCCAGCAGCAGGTCGGCCGACTCCTCTCCCACGGCACTGGAGACCTGCGCTGCGTCACGCCACAGCCGCAGGTGCGACACGACCGGACCGGCCTTCTGGCTCAGCCCGGTCTGGTCCAGCCCCGTGACCTGCAGCCCGTCCAGGAACGCCGCGGTCGCGAGCACCTGGTTGAGCAGCACGACGCCGGTCCCGCCGATACCGGTCGCCACGATCCCGTACCCGCCCACCTCATCGATCCCGGCCTTCTCCCCCGGCTCCGGAATGTCGGCCGGGATGTGGGGCGGGGATGAGGATGGAGACGCGGGCGGGAAGTGGACTCGAGATGGGTAACGGAATGGGGCAGGCGCGAGCCTGCGCCAGCCGCGACGGCTGGCCGAAGGCTGGCCCGAGCGGCCGGCACGCGGGGGGATCTGGGGGGGTCGCCCCCCCGGGGCAAGCACAGGGGCCTGCACCGTCACGAACGACGGGCAGTCGCCGTCGAGGCAAGCATAGTCGGTGTTGCAGGACGCCTGGTCGATCTGGGTCTTGCGGCCGAGGTCGGTGTCCACCGGGTGCACCGACAGGCAGTTGGACTTGACCCCGCAGTCGCCGCAGCCCTCGCACACGGCCTCGTTGATCACCACCCGCTGCGGCCGCTCGGGCGCCTTGCCGCGCTTGCGCAGCCGCCGCAGTTCGGCCGCGCACGCCTGGTCGTACACGAGCACGGTGGTGCCGGGCACCCCGGCCAGGACCCGCTCGGCCTCGCCGAGCCGCTCCCTGGGCCAGACGCTGGTGCCCCGCGGCAGCACGGCCGGCCTGGAGTACCGCGACGGGTCCTCGCTGACCACGATGATGCGGGCCACCCCCTCGGCGGCCATGGCCTGGCACAGGTGCGGCACGTCCAGCTGCCCGGCCGGGTCCTGCCCGCCGGTCATCGCGACCACGCCGTTGTACAGCACCTTGAACGTCATCGTCACCCCGGCGGACACCGCCGCCCGCACGGCCAGGCTGCCGGAGTGGAAGAACGTGCCGTCGCCCACGTTCTGCACAAAGTGCGGCACGTCGGTGAACGGCGCACGGCCGATCCACTGCGCGCCCTCGCCGCCCATCTGGTTGTAGGACACGGCGCCGCGGTCCAGCCACATCACCATCGCGTGGCAGCCCACGCCGCCTCCGACCGGCGATCCCGACGCCGGCACCGTCGAGCGGCTGTGCGGGCAGCCGCTGCAGAACGCCGCCGTCCGCGCCGCTGCGACCGGCATCAGCGGAAGCTGTGGACGACCGCCCGCAACGCGCAGCTGCGTGCCCAGTCTGCCTTCCAGGCGCCGCGCGAGCAGCGGGCGCAGCCGGTCCGCGTTCAGCTCACCGTCCGCTGGGATCAGCGGCGCGTCCCGCTCGTCGCGCTTGCCCACCACCCGCGGCCGCTCGGCCTGGTCGTACAGGTACTCGCGAAGGAACCGCTCGACGAACGAGCGCTTCTCCTCGACGACGAGGATCTCCTCGACACCGCGGGCGGCGGCTCTGGCGATGCCCGGCTCCAGCGGGTAGATCATCCCCAGCCGGACCAGCCGGATCCCGGCGTCGCGCAGCGCGTCGTCGCTGGCCAGCCCCAGGTCGGCGAGCGCCTGACGCACCTCCCGGTAGGTGCGGCCCGATGACAGGATCGTCAGCCACGCGCCGGGCGCGTCGGTCTCCACCACGTTGAGCCCGTTCGCTGCCGCGTACGCCCGCGCCGCGACGTGGCGGCGCTCGTAGAGCTCGGCCTCCAGCTCGACCGTGTGCGGCAGGAAGAACGTGGGCCGCTGCACGTGCCGCCATGGTTCCCCGCCGAACGAGAGCTCCGGAAGGACCGGGGTGATCCGGCCGGGAGCCACGTCGGCCGAGCCGAACCCGTCGGCCACCGATGTGACGACCTTCAGCCCGGTCCAGCAGCCGGTGTAGCGGGACAGCTCGTACGCGTGCCTGCCGAGGTCGAGTACCTCCTGCGGCGTCCCGGGCACCAGGACCGGCATCCCGGCGTCGTAGAGGGCGACCTCGCTGGCGCCGGGCAGCGTGGAGGACTTCGACTGCGGGTCGTCGCCGACCGCGCAGATCACGCCGCCGTTCGTGCCGACGCCGTGCAGGTTCGCGTGCCGGAACGCGTCGCCGCTGCGGTCGGCGCCCGGCGCCTTGCCGTACCACATGCCGATGATCCCGTCGTGCTCGCGCAGCGGCGCCAGGTTGTCCTGCTGGCTTCCCCACACCGCGGTGGCCGCCAGGTCCTCGTTCACCCCGGGAACCCAGCGAACGTCGTGCTCGGCCAGCAAGGCGGCGTTACGTTCAAGGATCTGATCGAAACCGCCCAGGGGCGACCCGGGATAGCCGCTCACGAACGCGGCGGTGCGCAGACTGCGCTGGCGATCGGCGCGGACCTGGTCGAACAGGACCCGGGCGAGGGCCTGGACGCCGGTGATGAGCACGCTACCGTCGGTGACCCGGTACTTCGCGTCGAGGTCGAAGTCGGAAGTGCTGGCAGTGACCGTCATGGGTCCACTATGCAACACGCAAAATGGCTGACCCCGGCCTGCACGGGGGGTTGCAGCCGGGGCCGAGGGGGACAGCCTTCGCCGGGAGCCCGCGCACCGGACCAGAGGGGCGGCACGGTGCGTTCCTGTCAGGCTGGGCGAATCACCGCACCATAGCCCCGTTCCGTGCTCGCTTGCAGCGATTCGCGCACAAACCCAGCTAAGCGGCATGTCACCCCGCAGCGGCCACTGCAGTCACGCGCGCAGGCTGGTCTTCGTGCCCTGACGGCTGGGGGTCCCGCGGCCGGCCGCAGGTTATTCGATGGCAACGGCTGCGGCCGGTCCGTACCGTGGCCCCATGCTGACGCCGCCCGACCGGCTGCCCGAGGCCGCGCTGGCCGCAGCGCTGCGGCGCTCCTGGGGCATGGCCGTCGCGTCGGCCGGCTACCGGCCCGTCGGCTGGGGCAGCCATCACTGGGCGGTGACCGACGCCGCCGGGTCGCGGTGGTTCGTCACCGCCGACGAGCTCGAGCACAAGCGGATGTCGGAGCGCGAGCCGCTCGGCGCGGCGTTCCGGCGGCTGCGCGCATCGCTGGCAGCCGCGATGGATCTGCGCGCCAGCGGCGCCGCGTTCGTGGTGGCGCCGGTCCGCACCGGCGGCGGCGAGCCGCTGGTGCGGGTGAACGACAGGTTCGGGCTCGCGGTCTACCCGTTCGTCGACGGGCAGAGCTTTGACTGGGGGGAGTTCTCCTCGCCCGGGCACCGGCTCGGCGTGCTCGGCCTGGTGGCCGCCGTGCACGCGGCCCCGGCGGCGGCCAGCCGGCACGCGACGGCCGACGACTTCGCGGTCCCGCACCGGGACGCGCTGGAGG
>JASHQP010000342.1 GCA_030039095.1 Streptosporangiaceae bacterium | reverse complement strand
GCCCCGCCGGCTTCGGTGGCCCTGGCGGTCGCAGTGGCTCCGGCGGCTCGGGCGGCTCGGGCGGCTCCAGCGGCTCGGGCGGCTCCGGCGGCCGGGGCGGTTCCGGCGGCCCCGCCGTGGTGGTTTCGCTGTTCGACAGGCGGCGCCGCAAGTCGAAGAAGACCAGGGTGATCGCGGCCGTGACCGCGGTCGTTGCGCTGCTCGCCGGCGGGGCCGTGTTCCTGCTGACCAAGGGCGGCGGCGCATCGACGCCGTCGGCCGGCGTGGTCCTGCCCGGGCCGTTCCGCGTGATATCGGTCACTCCCGCGTCCGGCAGCACCGACGCCAACGGCGCCATGCCGGTCACGGTGACGTTCTCGGCCCCGCCCAGTGGCCGGTCCCCGATGCCCACCCTGACCCCGAGCGTGCCGGGGACGTGGAAGATCATCGGTGACTCGATGGTGTTCACGCCGCAGACCGCGGTCAGCCCGTCCACCCGGATCACCGTCGGCGTGGCCGGCGGCCGCAGCGGCGTGCACTCGGCTGCCGGACTGGCGCTGAAGTCGCCCAGGACCGCCGTGTACACCACGGGCAAGTTCTCCGCGCTCCGGATGGCCGAGATCCTCGCGCAGCTCGGCTACCTGCCGATGACGTGGGGCATGCCGAACATGGCGCTGCAGACCGAGAGCACGGTCAACCTGGCCAAGACCGGCCTGGCCGGGGAGATCTCGGCGGCCTATGACCCGCCGGCCGGCGTCTTCACCAGCGCCACGGGCTATCCCGCGTCGCTGGCCAGCATGTTCGCGCCGGACCTGCAGAACGTGGTGGTGCGCGGCGCGGTGTATGCGTTCAAGTCCGAGCACCACATGACGGTCAACAACGCGGTCAACCTGTCGTTCTGGATGGCGCTGTTCAGGGCCGCGCTGAGCGGCCAGACCAACGCCAACGGCTACACCTACGCGGTCGCCAGCCAGGTCGACCCGGAGACGCTGACGATCTACCACAACGGCAAGGTGGTGCTGAAGAGCCCGGCGAACACCGGCATACCGGCCTCGCCCACCGCGAACGGGACCTTCCCGGTCTATGAGAAGTTCCTGCAGACCTGGATGTCCGGCACGAACCCGGATGGCAGCAAGTATCACGACCTGGTGCAGTACGTGTCCTACTTCAACGGCGGCGACGCGGTGCACTACTTCGCCCGCGGGGCGTACGGGTTCCAGCAGAGCCTGGGCTGCGTCGAGCTGCCGTACACCCAGGCCAAGGAGGCCTATCCGTACCTCACCCTCGGCAGCCTGGTGACCGTTACCGGCTGACCGTCCCGGCCTGAGATCAGGCCGCGAAACGACAGGCCCGGCGCCTCGGGGGTAGCGCCGGGCCTGTCGGCATTTCTCATATTTGGACACGTCTTTGTCACGCAGATCGTCAAGCTCGGGAAGCGTGCGCCGCCTTTTGGCATTAGCTGGTATACATCAGGGCAGTGCCGCGAGACCGCCCTCCGGCGGCGCGCAGGCGCGTACCTTGGGGCGACCGGGCAGCGATGGCTAGGGGGTCGAGGTTTGTCCGGATTGGGGAAGCTCCGCTGGCGGGTGGTGGCGCTCGCGGCGGTGATCGCGCTCGTGCTGGGCGGCGGCGCGTACTTCGCGCTGAGCGGCGCGTCGGCGCATCAGCTCGGCTCGGGCAAGGGCGCCACGGCGCAGGCGAGGGCGATCAAGGCACACCAGGCGGCGGCCGCCAAGCCGGTCACCGTGGTGTCGTTCTCTCCTGCGCTGCACACGCACGGCGTCAACGGGGCCGCGCCGATCAGCGTCACGTTCTCGCAGCCGCTCGCCGCCGGCTCACCGATGCCGTCGCTGTCGCCGTCGGTCCCCGGCAGCTGGAAGCGGACCGGCGCGGACACCGTCGAGTTCGTCCCCACCCAGGGGTTCCCCGAGCAGACCCGGGTCCGCGTGGTGGTCCCGGCCGGGCCGGCCGGGGTGCGGTCCACCGACGGCGGGCTGCTCACCACGCGGGCCGTGGACCGGTTCTGGACCGGCTCCTACTCCGTCATGCGGGCCGAGCAACTGCTCTCCCAGCTCGGCTACCTGCCTCTCGACTGGAGCGGCGCCCCGGTGCCGGCCAGTGACCCCAACGCCCAGCTCAACGCCGCCTACGACCCGCCGTCCGGCTCGTTCAGCTGGGAGGCGGGTTATCCGTCCGAGCTGATGGACATGTGGGCGCCCGGCCAGGTCAACGAGGTCCTCACCGGCGCGGTGATGGCGTTCGAGTCCGACCACGGGCTGGCCATGGACGGCGTGGCCGGGCCCGAGGTGTGGCACGCGCTGCTCGCGGCGGTGGCCTCGGGCGACGACAACACCCACGGCTACAGCTACGCGCTGGCCAGCCAGGTGCCGCCGGAGACGCTCACCGTGTGGCACGACGGCAAGGTGATCTTGCACACACTCGCCAACACCGGCATCGCCCAGGCCCCGACGACGGTCGGCACCGCCCCGGTGTACCTGAAGTACACGTTCCAGATCATGAAGGGCACCAACCCGAACGGGACCAAGTACGCCGACCCGGTGTCGTGGGTGTCGTACTTCCGGTCCGGCGAGGCCGTGCACTACTTCCCGCGGGCGTCCTACGGGTACCAGCAGAGTCTCGGCTGCGTGGAGCTGCCGTACTCGCAGGCCAAGTTCATCTGGCCGTACCTGACCTACGGCACGCTGGTGACGGTCACGCCGTCCTGACCGGCCGCGCGCCGATAGCATCGGTACACGCGGGAGCGCGGCGGGTAACCGCCCCGCCGCTGCGCATGCAAACGACAGGAGCCAGCCGTGCCAGCCGACAAGCTTCAGATCACCCTCGCCGGACGCGAGCACGTGGTGGAAGCCGGGACGACGGCCGGCCAGGCGCTCGAGGGACCCGGCGGACCATCGACAAGTTCCCGGAACGCTACCCCGGGCGCCGGTGACGTCGTCGCTGCGCGCGTCAACGGGCAGCTGCGCGACCTGGCGCACCAGCTCGCCGACGGCGACACGGTGGAGCCGGTCGAGCTCGGCAGCGACGCCGGGCTGGCGATCATGCGGCACTCGGCCGCCCACGTCATGGCCCAGGCCGTCCAGGACATCTTCCCCGACGCCAAGCTCGGGATCGGCCCCCCGATCGAGAACGGCTTCTACTACGACTTCGACGTGGCGTCCCCGTTCGGGCCCGATGACCTCAAGAACGTCGAGCAGAGGATGCGGAAGATCGTCGGGCAGGGCCAGCTGTTCTCCCGCAGGGTCGTGACCGACGCTGACGCCCGGGCCGAACTGGCCAGCGAGCCGTACAAGCTCGAGCTGATCGGCCTGAAGGGTGGCGCCGGGATGGACGCCGCGGGGGGGTCTGGGGGGTCGGCCCCCGAGGTCAGCACCGAGGAGTCGGTGGAGGTCGGCGGGCCGGAACTGACGATCTACGACAACCTCGACGCGGCCACCGGCGAGCTGAGGTGGAAGGACCTGTGCCGCGGCCCGCACCTGCCGTCCACCCGGCAGATCCCGGCGGTCAAGGTGATGCGCAGCGGCGGCGCGTACTGGCGGGGGAGCGAGAAGAACCCGCAGCTGCAGCGGATCTACGGCACCGCCTGGCCGTCCCGCGAGGCCCAGGACTCCTACCTCGCGATGCTGGCCGAGGCCGAGCGGCGCGACCACCGCAGGCTCGGCGCCGAGCTGGACCTGTTCTCGTTCCCGACCGAGATCGGCAGCGGGCTGCCGGTGTTCCACCCCAAGGGCGGGATCATCCGGCGGGTGCTCGAGGACTACTCGCGGCAGCGGCACGTGGCCGCGGGCTACGAGTTCGTGAACACCCCGCACCTCACCAAGGCCGACCTGTTCATCACGTCGGGGCACCTCGAGTGGTACGCGGAGGGCATGTTCCCGCCGATGGAGCTCGAGGGCGCCAAGTACTACGCCAAGCCGATGAACTGCCCGATGCACATCCTGATCTACGCGTCGCGCGGGCGGTCCTACCGCGAGCTGCCGCTGCGGCTGTTCGAGTTCGGCACCGTGTACCGGTACGAGAAGTCGGGCGTGGTGCACGGGCTGACCCGGGCACGCGGCTTCACCCAGGACGACGCGCACATCTTCTGCCGTCCCGACCAGCTCGCCGACGAGCTCGCGTCGCTGCTGGGGTTCGTGGTCGGGCTGCTGCGCGACTTCGGGCTCACCGAGTTCGAGGCCGAGCTGTCCACCCGCCCGGACAAGTACGTCGGCGAGATCCACGAGTGGGAGGAAGCCGAGGCCGCGCTGGCCCGCGCGCTGGACCTGTCCGGGCTGCCGTACGTGGTCGCCGAGGGCGAGGGCGCCTTCTACGCGCCCAAGATCGACGTGCACGTCCGGGACGCGATCGGCCGCCGCTGGCAGCTGTCCACGCTGCAGGTGGACTTCCAGGAGCCGGGCCGGTTCGGGATCGAGTACCAGGCGTCCGACGGCACCCGGCAGCGGCCCTACATGATCCACCGGGCCCTGTTCGGGTCGATCGAGCGGTTCTTCGGGATCCTGCTCGAGCACTACGCGGGCGCGTTCCCGCCGTGGCTGGCGCCGGTGCAGGTGACCGGGATCCCGATCGCCGACGCGCACGTGCCGTACCTTCATCGTGTCGCGGAGCAACTCCGAGAACACGGAATCCGGGTCGAGGTCGACGCCGGCGACGAGCGGATGCAGAAGAAGATCCGGCAGGCGCAGCGGCAGAAGGTCCCGTACATGCTGCTGGCCGGCGACGACGACGTGGCGGCGGGTGCTGTCTCGTTCCGCTACCGCAGCGGGGAGCAGAAGAACGGCGTCCCGGTCGACGACGCGGTGGCCGAGATCGTCGATGCCGTGGCGCGGCGAATCCAGGTGTGAGCGAATCCGGGTGTGAGCGAATCCCGGTGTGAACCGGGAAAAGGGGACTTTACCTGTGCACCTGCCGGTATCACTCTGGATACCTGAGGGCTGCGCCACGGGGGACGCGCCCACGGAGGGCGGGCGGGGTTCTGCGATGACGGCGGCCGAACCGGGAGATGTCGCTGGGCGTTCCAGCAGTGTGAGCAGGACTGCGGTCACGCGCGCCGAGCCGGTTTCGGCGAGCGCCGCGCGGGCCGCCGACGCCGCGGTGGCCGCGATGTATACCTCCCATTACCGGTCGTTAGTGGGCCTTGCGGTGCTGCTCGTCCGGGACGGGGACGGCGGCACCGCGCAGAAGGTCGTGCAGGACTCGTTCGTCGCCCTGCACCGGAACTGGCGCTGGCTGGCCGGCCGGGACGACGGCGGCGACCGGGCGCTGCTCTATCTGTGGCAGCTCGTGGTGACCCGGAGCCGGTCCGCCGGGAGGCGCCCGGCAGCGCCGGGGGGTTTCGCCGCCGCGGCCGGTAACGGGGCGGCCGGGGGCGGGAATGGGCTGGTCGCGGCCGGGAATGGGGCGGCCGGGGGCGGAGATGGACTGGCCGGGGACGGGTCGGCGCGCGGGGACGGGCCGGCGGGC
>JASHQP010000341.1 GCA_030039095.1 Streptosporangiaceae bacterium | reverse complement strand
CGACTATGCCGGGAGCGAAGGGCGCAGCCGGCTCGCCGGGCGCGCCGGGTACCTCGGCAGTGGTCATCGGCTACCTCGCCGCCCTGGTCCGCGGGTCGAGGATGGCTGTCGCGATGTCCGAGAGCAGGATCGCCACCAGCACGGCCACGGTGATCAGCAGGAACAGCGCCTGCTCGAGCGGGTAGTCCTCGTTGTTGACGGCCTGCAGCAGCAGGTACCCAACGCCCTGGTAGTTGAAGACCTCCTCGATGAGGATGGCGCCTCCTACCACGAAGCCCAAGGACATGGCGAAACCCGTCAGGTTCGGCAGGATCGCGTTCCGGGCGGCGTAATCGAGCATGATCCGGTGCCCGGGCAGGCCCTTGGCGCGGGCCATCCGCACGTAGTCCTCGGCCAGCGTTGTGATCATGGTGTTGCGCATGGTGAGGATCCACGTGCCGATCGTCGTGATCAGCAGCGTGAAGCCGGGCAGGATGGCGTGCTCGAGCACGTTGCTGATGAACGCCCAGGTGAACCCCGGCGTCAGCGTGTAGTTGTAGCTGAAGAAGTACGGCAGCCAGTGCAGCTTCACGCCGAAGATCAGGATCAGGATCAGGCCGATCCAGAAGTACGGGATCACCGTCATGATCACGAAGATCGGGGGCAGGATGCTGTCCAGCCGGCCGCCCCGCCGCCAGGCGCCGACGATGCCGATCCCGGTGCCGAGGATGAACGCCAGCACCGTGGCCACCCCCACCAGGCCGAGCGTCCACGGGATCGCGTGCAGCACGATCTGCGAGACCGACGTGCCCGGCTGGGTGGTCAGGGACACCCCGAAGTTGCCGCGGGCCAGGTCGCGCAAGTACTGCCCGTACTGCGTGACCAGGCTCTGATGCGTGTCGAGGCCGAACTGCGCCTCGAGCGCCTTGAGGGCCTGCGGGGGGACAGCGGCCTTGAACTTGCCCAGCACGGCCAGGGCCGGGTTGCCCGGCATCAGCCGCGGCAGCAGGAAGTTCAGCGTGACCGCCACCCACAGGGTCAGCACGAAGAAGCCCAGGCGGCGCGCCAGGAACCTCATGCCGTGGCCGCCTGGCTCATGCGCTCCTCCTGACGCCCATCGATCGTCCTCCTACGCTGGCCCACCGGGCCGTGGCCGGGCAAGGCCTCGCAAGGCCTCGCAAGACCCGGCCACGGCCCGGTCGGCTACTTCGCCGGAGCCAGGTGCAGCAGCATCTGGCCCCAGTCCGGGTAGTTGTAGGCGGCAGGCTGCGCGTACGGGTCACTCTGGGTGACCCAACCGGTGAAGCTGCCCGTGTCGTACTGGTACCAGTCGACGGACTCGGTGACCGGGATCACCGGCACGTCGGTGAGCATGACCTTCTCCAGCTGGTCCACGATCGAGTGCTGCGTGGCCGCGCTGGTGGTCGCGCCGTACGCGTTGATCAGCGCGTCCGTTGCCGGGTTGCTGTACCGCTCGAAGTTCGAGCCGGCCGCCGTGCCGATCGGCGCGGAGTTGGCCGAGTACAGCCACTGCCTCAGCTCGAAGTACGGGGTCGGGCCGCCGGTCTCGCTGCCGTAGCCGAGCTGGTACTTGCCGGTGTACAGGTCGGTCTGGTACGTGGTCGCCGCCAGGTTCTCCGGCGTTACCTGGATCCCGACCGCCTTGAGGCTGGTCTGGATCGTCTGCACCGCGGCCACCCAGTCCGAGAACCCGCCGTTGTTCAGGATCGTGAACGACAGCGGCTGGCCGGACGGCGTCTGGAAGATGCCGTTCGATCCCCGCTTGTAGCCCGCCTTCTCCAGGATCGAGATCGCCTTGGCGGGGTCGTAGGCGTAGTTGTTGCCGAAGCTCGCCGCCTGCGACGTGTCCAGCCAGCTGGAGAACGTGGGGGTGACGATCCCGGACTGGTTCGAGGCCGGCTCGTAGCCGTACTCGCCGATCGTCGACGCGTTCTGCCGGTTGATCGCGTACGCCATCGCCTGCCGGACCGCCACGTTCTTCAGGAGCGGGTTGGTCAGGTTGATGAACAGGCTCACGTTCGCGACCGGCGGGAACCAGTACTTATAGTCCGGGTTCTTCGACGTGTAGAACTTCTGGATGCTCGGGATGAACTGGCTGCCCCACTGGGCCTGGCCGTTGGCCAGGTAGGTGTTGGCGGTGTCGTTGGTGAGGAACGCCGGGTAGTTGACGGTGCCCACCTTGGGCTCGCCCGGCTGCCAGTAGTGCGGGTTGGCCGTGTACTTGATGTTCTGCGGCGTGCAGTCGCTGCTGCCGGTCGTGAACGCGCCGGTGCCGACCGGGTTCTTGTCCGCGTAGGTCACCGGGTTGGCGACCTTCGACCACACGGATTGGTCGACGATGGGGACCTGGTCCGCGATGTAGTAGAAGTACGGCACCGCCGCGGTCTTGAACGTCATCGTGACCTGGTCCGACCCGGACGCGGTGACGCTGGACAGCACCGACCAGACCGCGTTGATGTCCAGAGTGGGGTGCGCCTTCAGCAGGTTGAAGGTGTAGACGACGTCAGCGGGCGTCAGCGGGTTGCCGTTGCTGAACTTCACCCCCTTGCGGATCGTGAACGTCAGGGTCTTGTTGCCCGCGCCCCAGGTCCAGCTCGTGGCGAGCCACGGCGTGGCCTTGCCGCTCTGCAGCGTGTTGACGAAAGCCAGCGGCTCGTAGACCGGGCCGAGCGAGAACGCAACGTAGCTCAGGTTGAACGGGTTGAAGTCACACGTCCAGGTCCCGCCGCTCTCGTTGTCGATGGTCAGCACGCCGCTCGGGCCCGTGGCCTTGGATGACGACGGCGACGAGCTGCCGGAACTGCAGGCGGCCGCCAGCACGCCCGCAGCTATGAGTACACCGATTGCCTTGAGACGTCTCATTGATGAGCCCTTCCGATGGGTGTTCTGCGCACCGGGAGCTGGCCGGTCTGGCCGGAGATGCGCGGCAGCGGCAGAGGGATGACCGACCTGTCGTCGGCCTGGATGGCACGCAGATGCCGTGTCATGACAGCGTGCCGGTGTTGATCGCGTCCTGATGCAGTGCTTCTCGCGGCCCGGCCTCCCGGCCGGCCGGGAGAGTGTCGCGGCCGTTCGCCGCGTCCACGGCTATCGCCACCGCTCCGAGCAGCGGCGCGTCGTACGGGAAGCGCGCGACCACGAGTTCGGGAGGGAACGGGGTGCCGGCCCGCAGCGCGTGCTGCAGCCGTGGCCGGATCCGTGCCCAGGAGCGGACGATGCCTCCGCCGACCGCGATCCGTGCCGGGTTCACCAGGATCGCGAGGTTCACCAGGTGAAACGCCAGCTCGTCGACGAAGTCGTCGATGAGGCCGTCCAGGTCTTGATCCGCCGCCGCGGCAGTGAACACGTCGGCGGCCGTGAGCTGCCTGCCCCGCTCGGCGGCCCGGCCGGCGAGAGCCTGGCCGCTGACCATGTGCTCGAGCAGGGCCCGCTGGTCCAGCGCCACGCCGACGTCGGCGGCCGACCGCAGGTTGTAGCCGATCTCGCCGGCTGCGCCGTTGACGCCGGCCACGACCTGGCCGCCGATCACGACCGCCGCGGCCAGCCCGGTGCCGAGGTTCAGGTACACGGCGGGATCGCGGCCGGCCAGCACGCCCCACCGGACCTCGGCCTGCGCCGCCGCCTTCGCGTCGGTGGCCATCCGGATCTGCGCCCCGGCGAACGCGGCGCGCAGCTCGCGGCCCATCGCCAGCTTGTCCCAGCCGTCGATGGCCGGCGCCAGCTCGACCCGGTCCTCGAACGGGATGCCGAACGTGGACACGCCGACGGCCGCGAGCTCGCTGCCCGGCGCAGTCGCCTCCAGCAGGTCGCGCGCGACCTGGATCCCGCGGGCGAAGCTGGCCTGCGCGCCGAGCGCACCGCCGCTGCTGGTCGTGGCCGACGCCAGCTGGTTGCCATCCAGGTCGCCGACGGCGGCGGCGATCTTCGTGCCGCCGTAGTCCAGGCCGAGCACGACCGGGGAAACCGCCACGATCACCCGCCAGTTGACTCGCCCTGTCGCAAATAGATAGTTAGGACAGTATCCTAACTATCCAGGGAGGCACAGATCCGTAGCCGAACTGTGACCACCCGCCCGGCGCAGAACGTGACGGGGCTGGCAGTTCTGGAGGACAGCTCGCTTGGACATGATCTCGTTCGGCTCGGTCTTCCTCGAGCTCGTCTTCGGGCACGTGCCGGAGCTTCCCCTGCCCGGCGAGGAGGTCTTCACCGAGGAGTTCGCGTTTTCCTGCGGCGGCGCGGTCAACAGCGCCAGCGCGGCGGCGCGGGCGGGCGCCCACGCGGGCCTGTGCACGGTTCTCGGCGATGACCTCGGCTCGCGCGTCGTGATCGAGCACTGCGCGCGGGCCGGCGTGGACCTGTCCCCGTCGGTCCGGGTCCGCCGGCGCTCGGCCGGGGTCACGGTGGTGCTGAACTTCGACGGCGACCGGGCCTTCGTCAGCAACATCCCGAAGCGGCGCGAACGGCAGGAGATCGACCGCTGGCGCGACGTGCTCCGCCGCACCCGGCCCCGGTGGTCGTACGTGCACGGGGGCCCGGGGATGCCCGACTTCCTGCGCGAGGCCCGCGAGCTCGGCAGCAAGATCGCGCTGGATGTCTCGCTCGGCGACGAGCGAGACGCCGCCGACGCGATCATCGACTGCGTCCGGCTGGCCGACGTGTTCTTGCCGAACGAGGACGAGATCCTGCGCCTGACCGGCGCGGATGACCTGAATTCCGCCCTCGCGGTCGCGACCGCGTGGGGAACGCCGCTGGTCGTCACCCGCGGTGCGGCGGGCGCGGTGATCGCGAGCCCGGACGGGATCACCGAGGTTGCCGAGGGAGTGCGGCGGGTCACGGTCAAGGACCTGACCGGGGCCGGCGACGCGTTCGCCGGCGCGATGATCGCCGCGCTGGTGCGGGGGGTCCCGCTCACCGAGGCCGTGGTCGCGGCGAACGCCGCCGGCTCGGACGCCGTGGCCAGGCTCGGCGCGGTCGGCGAGGTGGACGTGTACGGCATTGCCGCGGTCGGCCGGACGCTGGGCGCGAGATTCATCGACCAGGTGTCCGCTGCGGCCGCGGACAAGGCGGAAAGGGAGACCGACCGGTGAAGCTAGCGATCCTCGGAGGTGGTGGCGTCCGGATGCCCGCGTTCGTGCGGGCCGTGCTGTCCGGCAGGCCAGGGATGTTCGACGAGATCTGCCTGTTCGAGCCCGATCCCGAGCGCAGGGACACGATCTGCGCTCTGGCGTCGGGCATCGCGGCCGCGCTCGGCCACCCGGACACGGTCACGGTCACGCCGGACGCCGCCGAGGCGTTCACGGGCGCCGGCTACGTGTTCTCCGCGGTCCGGGTCGGCGGCGACCGGGGCCGGGTCATCGACGAGCAGGTCGCGCTGCGGCGCGGCATCGTCGGGCAGGAGACGACCGGGCCGGGTGGCGCCGCGATGGCGCTGCGCACGATCCCGGTGGTGCTGTCGTACTGCGACCTGCTCAGCCGCTGCTCGCCGGAGGCCGTGCTGATCAACTTCACCAACCCGGCCGGCCTCATCACGCAGGCCATATCGGCGCAGGGAAAGGTCCGTGCGGTCGGAGTGTGCGACACCCCCGGCGGCACGGTCGAGCGGCTGGCCCAATTCCTGGGCGCGGACCGTTCCGGGATCTCGGCATCTTATGCAGGGCTGAACCACCTGGGCTGGGTGTGCTCCGTGCGGGCCGGCGGTGAGGAGCGGATCGGCGAGCTGCTGGCCAGGTTCTCCGAACTGCAGCGGTTCGACCACCGGTTCGCGGCGTTCGACCCCGCGATGGTGCGCCGGGTCGGCGCGATACCGACCGAGTACGTCTATTACTTCTACGACGGCCGGCGCTACGTCGACGAGGTCGCCAGGGCGGGCTCCAGCCGCGGCCAGGACGTGCTGCGCCTGAACACCGAGCTCTTCGCCGCGGTGGCCAGGGCGTTCGGCGATGGAGTCGAGGCGGCCTGGTCGGCCTATGAGATGCTGCTCGGCGTGCGCCGCGACACGTACATGCGGACCGACACCGAGGGCGCGAGCGGGCAGGGCGAGGCGCGCGCGCGGCGGCAGGCGCGGGGCCCGGCCACGCTCGCCGCGGCTCAGATCGGCGGCTACGAGGGGCTGGCGCTGCAGGTCATCGACGGCCTGTCCGGCGGCGGCGGGCGGGAAGTGATCGTGAACACCCGGAACGGGGCCAGCCTGGACTTCCTGGACCCCGAGGACATCGTCGAGGTGCCGGCGCTGGTCACCGCCGACGGTGTGTCCCCGCTGCCGGCGGCCGGGCTGCCGCGGGCCAGCCGTGCGCTCGTCGAGCAGGTCAAGGAGTACGAGCGGGGGATTGTCGAGGCCGCGATGAGCGGTGACGCCGGCCTGGCGGGCGTGGCGCTGGCCGGGCATCCGCTGGTACCCGGCATCGCCGCGGCCCGCGAGCTGATCGCGGAGTACCGCGAGGCGCACGGCAAGCACCTTGACTACTTGCGATAATCACGCGACGCTCAGTGAAGGCATATAGTTAGGACAGTATCCTAACTATGTGGGCGAGGTCCGAATTCGTTGGTGCCCGGTGGCCGCGGTGCGGGAAGATGACCGAGGAGGTGGCCCTTGACTAGTACGTCGGTCGACGCGGCCGGGGCTGCCGAAGTAGTCGTCGCCGAGCCTGCCGGTGAGTTCCGCGCCGTCGCAGCCGCCGTCGCAGCCGCCGACCAGCGGGGCGGGCAGGCCGCCAGGCCGCAGCTCATCCGGGCGCTGAACGAGCAGCTGCTGCTCGGCCACATCCGCCAGCTCGGCCCCTGCTCCCGCGCCGAGCTCGCCAGGCTCTCCGGCCTGTCCAAGCCCACCGTCTCGCTGGCCCTGGCCAACCTGGAGCGCTCGGGCCTGATCAGGATCGCCGGGCAGCGGACCGGAGTCCCCGGCCGCTCGGCCCGGCTGTTCGAGATCAGCCCGGACGCCGGGTTCGTGCTGGGGCTCGACATCGGTCATCACTACCTGCGCGGCGCGCTCGCCGACCTCACCGGCGAGATCCGGGCCAGGCAATCGGCCAGGACCAGAGCCTCCAGCGTGCGTGGCCGGGTCACGGAGCTGATCCGGCTCGCTGATGCGCTGTGCGCCGCCGCCGGGATCGCCAGGGACGCGATCACGCAGACCGTGATCGGCAGCCCGGGCGTCTACGACCCGAGGCGCGGGGCGATGTCGCTCACCGGCGGGCTGTCCGGCCTGAGCCGGCCGGCGGTCCTGGCCGGCCTGCGGGACGCGTTCGGGGATGGCCTGGTCATCGAGAACGACGTGGACGCCGCGGCGCTGGCCGAGCGGGCGCACGGGCACGGCAGTGAGTTCGCGAGCTTCGCGTTCGTGTGGATCGGCACCGGCATCGGCCTCGGCCTGGTGCTCGACGGCCGGCTGCACCGCGGGGCGCATGGCGTGGCCGGCGAGATCGCGTACATGCCGATCTCGGAGGGCGAGGGCACCGACGAGCAGGACGCCCGCCGGAGGGGCACGCTCGAGGCCGCCGGATCCGCTCCGGCCGTGGTGCGCGCCGCCCGCCGGGCGGGCATGCGCGGACCGGTGTCGG
>JASHQP010000340.1 GCA_030039095.1 Streptosporangiaceae bacterium | reverse complement strand
ACGCACGCGGGCTACGCTGCGCTGATCGTCTTCGGGTTTCTCGAGGCGTGCTGCATCCCGATCTCCTCGGAGATCACCTTCGGCTTCGCTGGCGTCCTGGCCTACCAGGGCCACCTCAACCTCGCGCTCGTGATCATCATCGGGTCCCTGGCCGAGCTCGCCGGCTCGTACGCCTCCTACGGCGTGGGCCGGATCGGGGGCCGGCCCGTGGTCGAGCGGGTGGGAAGGTACGCGCTGATCACCACCAAGGACCTCGACCGGGCCGAGCGGTTCGTGGCCGGCCGCGGCGCGTGGACGGTGACCGTCGGCCGGATGCTTCCGGTCATCCGCGCGTTCACGTCGATCGTGGCAGGGATCGTCGAGGTGCCGGCGCTGCAGTTCGGGCTGCTCAGCCTCATCGGCACGGTGCTGTACGTCATCGCGTTCTCGCTCATCGGCTACGAGCTCGGCAGCACGTGGCACAGCATCTCGCACGCCGTCTCGATCGGCGGCTACGTGATCGTCGTCGTTGTCGTGCTGGCGATCGTCGGGTTCGTCGCGTACCGGCTGCGCGAGGTGAGGAAGGAGTCGGCCGCGCGCGAGGTGCGCGGCCCGAGCGCCTAGACCTCAGCCGGTCAGGGCCTGGTACACCAGCTGGCGCAGCTGGGGCCGGATCCGGTAGGTGCTCGACGGCATCAGCTGGGTGAAGAAGGACGCGGTCAGCTCCTCGGCCGGGTCCACCCAGAACGCCGTCGAGGCCAGGCCGCCCCAGGAGCACTCGCCCTCCGAGCCGAGCACCTTGCCCGCGGCCGCGTCGATGACGACCGCGACGCCCAGGCCAAAGCCGACCCCGCGCTGCGGCGCTTCCGCGTTCAGCGGCCGGCCGAACGTCTCCAGGTCCGCCCCGCCCGGCAGGTGGTTGCGGGTCATGTAGGCCACGGTGCGCGGGCCGAGCAGGCGCGCGCCGTCCAGTTCCCCGCATGGGCTGCCCGGCCGGTCCAGCAGCATCTGCGTGAACCTGTGGTAGTCCTCCGCGGTGGAGATCAGTCCGCCGCCGCCGCTCAGCACCCGCGGCGGGCGGTGAGCCACCCGGCCCATCTCGTCCATCCGGCGCAGCGACCCGGCGGCGCCGGGGGTGTAGAGCGCGCCCAGCCGGGTCACCTCGGACTCGCTGATCCAGAAGCCGGTGTCGGTCATGCCGAGCGGCCCGAAGATGCGGCTGGAGAAGAACTCATCCAGGCCCTGGCCCGAGGCCACCTCGACAACCCGGCCGAGCACGTCCGTGGCCACCGAGTAGTTCCATTCCGCACCGGGCTGGAACAGCAGTGGCTGAGCCGCCCAGGCATCACAGCACCCGGCCAGGTCCATGCCCTGCGGCCAGCCGAACTCGAAACCGGCCTGCCGGTACATCGCGTCCACCGGGTGCGTGCGGTGGAATCCGTAGGTCAGGCCGGCGGTGTGGGTCAGCAGGTGCCAGATCCGCACCGGCTCGGTGGCGGGCACGGTGACCGGCTTGACATCCGATCCCCCGGTGTACACCCGGACACCGGCGAACGACGGGATGAACGCGCTCACCGGGTCGCTCAGCTCGAACGCGCCCTCCTCGTACAGCATCAGCGCGGCGACGGAGGTGATCGGCTTGGTCATCGAGTAGATCCGCCACAGGGTGTCGGTCTCGACCGGCAGCCCCGCCTCCACGTCCCGCGAGCCGTAGCTGGCAACGTACGCGAGCCGGCCCCGCCTGCTCACCGTGATCAGCCACCCCGGCAGCCGGCCGTCGTCCACGTAGCGCCGGAAATGCCGGTCGACCCGGTCCAGCCGCGCCGGGTCGAAACCCACATCGGCCGGGTCCGTGTCAGCCTCGAGCTTGGTCATCGCGGGGGTTCCTCCTCGGGGGTTGCTGCCGGCTGGCCCATCGTCCCGATCCTGCCGCTTTGCGGCGTCGCGAGTCCAGCCCGCCCCGGGCCGGAGAGCCTGCTCCCCGCCGGATGAGTGCCTCCGGGCGGGGAGCCTCTGCATCCGCTACGCGTTCTCGGTGATCTCCTGGGCGCCGTGCTGACCGCACGCACCACCCGCTGCGTGATGTTCCTGTGCCGCGATGAGCAACGGGACGACCGTGATCACGTCATCGCGGCCCTGTTCGTGGCCGGCCCTCCAGGCCTCTTTGTCCCTGGCGAGCTGGGCGGCGTGAGTCCGCGCCCGTGCCGCCTCTTCCTTCCAGTGCTGGATTTCCCTGCGCGCCACCTGGTCGATCCGGCCTATCTCGTCGCGGAGCTTCGAGTGACGGGCGGAGGCGAAGACCATCGTGCATCCCCAGGCGGCCACGGCGGCCATGATCATCAATGTGGCTACAGTGAGGCCGTTCACGGTCCCACCTCGCTTGCCCGGATCGCCGACAGCGCTCCGTCCGTCGGCGCAATCCCGCAGCTAGAGCGGCTGACAGGCCTCTTGCATTGAGCACAGGTCAAGGTAGTGTGTGAAGTCACGACTGACTCCGTTCCGTAATCGATTCGGGTGGAGATTGGTTTGGCTGGGCTGGCGGTGGCACCCGCTGGCCCAGCGCCGTATCTGGGGCCGATGTTTGGCTCGTCCCGGTGGAGATCGCGAGCGCTGAATGCGGTCCGATCCGGAGGAGGCACGCGGTGGTTCCACGATCTGGAACCCCCACCAGCCGATCATGCCTAGCCTCCTGGCCCCCCGCCCCCACGACGACGATTGGCCTCTCTTCGAGTACACGGCATAACGGGTAAGATCGCAACACCCGGCGGGAATTGCACCGGGAATTCTCCCAACGGCCTTCTCGAGACACCTCTTCCGCCTCTAGGCTCATACCGAGTCACAGTGGGCTGGGATCCCTAGATCCCAAAAGGAGCCGAGCGGGTGACCGGTTACGGCAGCCCGAACGTCCGTCGCCGGCGGCTGGCCGCCGAACTGCGCCGGCTTCGCGAGCGTGCCGGTTTCATCGGCGAGGAAGTGGCGCGCCGCCTCGAATGGTCTACCTCGAAGGTCAGCAGGCTCGAGCGCGGCCAGAGCGGCGTCAAGCGCACAGACCTGCGGCGTCTCCTCGACCTCTACCGAGTCGACCCGAAGCGTCGCGAGGAACTGCTGGCACTTGCCGAGGAAGCACAGCCCTCGGGCAGGCTCAAGGCGATCAGCGCCCGCCTGCCCGAGGAACACGCCGAGTTCCTCGACGTCGAAGCCGAGGCCGAATCCGTGTGGAACTGGGAACCGCAGATCGTTCCCGGGCTGCTGCAGACAGAGGACTACGCGCGGGCGGTGATGCTCGGCTGGAACTCCATGTTCACCGTGCCGCCGAGTGAAGTCGAACGCCGGGTGGAGGCCCGGCGCCTGCGCCAGCAGGTTCTGCAGCGGGAGCCGCCGCTGCAGCTGTCCATCGTGATGGACGAGTCAGTCCTGCACCGCAGGCTAGGAGAACCTTCGGTCATGCGGGCGCAGCTCGAGCACATCGTCGAGATCTCGCGCCTGCCCAACCTAAGAGTGCGGGTTCTTCCGCTGAAGAATGATCCTCCGGTGACAACCGGGGCATTCACCTATGTAAAATTCCCTCAGCTTCATGACGTTCCGCTCAGTGACATTGTCACATTTGAGCACTTGACCGGAACGGATCAGGTCGAGGATCAAGACGAGACCTTCAAGTACGGTGTGGCATTCCGAGCCCTCGAAAAGGCCTCGCTGGGTCTGGAGGAGTCTCGCGAGCTAGTCAGGGCCGCGGCGGAAGAGTGGGCCTGACCGGCGCGCGGCAACGGGGTCAGGCACAGTCGAACTCGCCGTTCTTGGCGCCCGCCAGAAACGCATCCCACTCCGGCCGAGTAAAGATGAGGGCCGGGCCGGACGACCTGTCTTTAGTATCCCGGACAGCGACGCGACCATCGCGAAGATGCGAAACCTCTACACAATTTCCGTTATAGCTGGACGCGGAACTCTTATACCACGAAGCCATTGCTATCTCGGCAGAACTCGCGCCGTGGGATCTGTAGTACGCACCGTATCGCGGGTTAAACGAAACCAGCCTGCCCAGCCGCATCTGTCCTCGGATTCCGCCCGGTAGTTGGCCTCGCGATAACGGGCTGCGACCCAATGGCCACCGAGCGCTGCTCAATCGGTCAACGGTTGTACGACCTCGATCGGGTCACGGAGCGGGCGCCGACACCAGACGAGGCCGAGCCATGCCAGAGTGTCCCGTGACGCGCGAACTGACGAGCGAGCCAGGTGCACGCCAGCACATTATTACTTCGACGCCACCGGCGCCGCGATTTTCGATCAGTTGGGACCCGTGTCGCCCCAATCCGTTACCTAGGTCGCGCTACCTCGACCGATGACTGTGACGGGCAGATGAAACCGCAGGTCACCGACGGATCTCCGCCACGGTCCCGACGCAGCCGGTTCGCTTCCCCGAACAAGCTGTCAGACTCGCTTGCCGTGCCCAGCGTGGAAGTCGTCGGGTACCACGAACTCGGCCAGCCGGGCCTCGCCGACGCCCAGCTCCGGCCACTCCCGAGAGAACGAGAGCACCGCAATCGCGGCAGTCGGGTACTTGACGCGCACCCGGGCGAGCGCCTGCGCCTCAGCATCATCGAACGGGGCGCCGGCCAGTTCCAGGGTCAGGCCCCGCATCGCCGGATCGTGGCCCACGACCAGCAGAGTATGAACGCCTGCTGACGTCTGGCGAACCAGATCGAGCAGGCCCACGACGGAGGCATCGTAGACCTGCTCCTCGAAAACAGTCTGGGGCTGAGCCCCAAGGGTCTCCTCGGCAAGCTGCCAGGTCTCGCGAGTGCGTCGGGCCGTCGAGCACAGCACAAGATCTGGCACGTGATCAGACTTCCGCAGCCAGCGACCTGCGCCCGGAGCATCACGGCGGCCACGAGGCGCTAGCGGCCTCTCATGATCAGGGACGTCATCGGGCCAGGCGGATTTCGCGTGTCGCAGCAGGATCAGCCGCCTGGCAGGGCTGCTGGCCATGGCGCCAGACTGTCAGACGATGCCGCGAGAATGCCACCAGGACTCGCCAGATGTGATTGTTTACCGTGATCGACCAAGCCAGCACGGGATCCCGGCAGCCGTAGCCGTGGCCATGGCGACAGCAGCCAGGCTAACTGCAGTTCCGGCTGGGCACCGCCGATGGACGAGCTCACCTGGCTGTCGAAGCCGCTGATTTCGTTGGCGAGCCCGATTGCTCCGTAGTGAACGCGCCGGCGTGAGCACGCGCATCGCCACGGCCTCATGAGCGGGACGAGGATTGAGGCCACGGCGGGGAACGATAGAGTTGGGGTGATGGCGATGGAGCTCGCCGGGTTTGCCATAGTGGCTGATGGCTCCTGCTGACTGGCTGACAACCGGTACGCAGGAGGGCACGCCATGGCGCCGCGAGCACAGGAGTCAGAGCCGGGGGGCGACCGGCGCGCCCGCCCCTGCTTGTTGTTCGAACAGGCGGCAGAGGCCCATCGCTGCGGGCAGGATCCCGGGCAGCGGGTGAACGAACAAGATCGCTCCTTCGCGCGGGACCTGAACCTCGACCAGGTCGTGGAGGCCATCGCCGACAAGCGCGAGCAGCGCGAGCTGATCACCGCGGTTATGTATGGCCATCTTCGCGACGCCGAAACCGTGCGCTACCGCCAGGAGATCTTTCAGGACCTCGAGGATCCCCTGCTGTTCAGCCATATCTCGGATTTCGCCAATCTCATGAGCAAGGTGCGGATCCATCTCGATCAGCTGGCTAAAATCCAGCACCGCTACCACAGGGAAGGCTGGTTCCTGGACGCAGCGTCCATCTACTGCGACGCCGTGCAGTCTCTCGCCGGGCAGCTTGCCTCGGCGCAGATCAGTTCTCGTGGCCTGCTGGCATTTCGCGACTATCTGGCTTCCTACGTGTCCTCGCCTGGCTTCACCGCGCTCGCGAGCGAGACCCGGAACTGCAAGGAGGCCCTCGGGGGCATCCGTTACTGCACTCGCATCCGAGGCAGCCGGGTCGACGTGAGCCGTTACCATGACGAAGCCGACTACAGCGCCGAAGTGCTCCAGACCTTCGAGCGCTTCAAGCAGGGCGCGGTCGCGGACTATCGGGTGCGCTACCGAATGTGGCCCGGGATGAACCACGTTGCCGCTCAGATTGTTGATCTTGTAGCCCGGCTGTTCCCGGCGGAATTCGCGGCCCTGGGCGACTATTGCGGTCGGCATGCCGCGTTCTTGGATGACGGAGTCCGGCACGCCGACCAAGAACTCCAGTTTTTCATCGCATACCTTGACCACATCGCGCCCCTTCGCTCCGCCGGGCTGCATTTTTGCTATCCCGAGGTCTCTGCCGACTCGAAGGAGGTGCTGGCCGTTGACAGCTTCGACATGGCCTTGGCGGACAAGCTCGTCGCCGACGGCAAGCCGGCGGTCACCAACGAGTTCCACCTGCGGGGCCGCGAGCGAATCTTCGTCGTGACCGGGCCCAACCAGGGGGGCAAGACAACCTTTGCCCGGACCTTCGGGCAGATCCACTACCTGGGCAGCGCAGGCTGCCCGGTGCCGGGGAGCTCGGCTCGCCTGTTCCTCTTCGACCAGCTCTTTACTCATTTTGCCAGGGAAGAGGATCTGACCAAGATGAGCGGCAAGCTCGAGGACGACCTGGTGCGGATCGGCGACATCCTGCGTCAGGCCACTTCCGCGAGCATCGTGATCATGAACGAGATCTTCAGCTCCACGACCCTGCACGACGCCCGGTTCCTGGGATCCAAGCTGATGACGAGGGTCATGCAACTCGACGCGCTCTGCGTCTACGTCACGTTCGTGGATGAGCTGGCGTCGATGGGGGACTCCGTCGTCAGCATGATGAGCACGATCGTGCCGGAGAACCCAGCGGAGCGCACCTACAAGGTAGTGAGGAAGCCAGCGGACGGCTTGGCCTACGCGCTGGCGATCGCCGAGAAATACGGTCTCACCTACGAGCGGCTGCGCGGGCGGGTCGCGTCGTGAAGGTTTATCTTCTCCACCGGGCCCAGGACTTCGACTTCGGCGCGGACCTGCCTCCCGGGCACGAGGATCTGATCCAGGACCTTGAACTGACCACGCTGCTCCACGCGATGGCCGCCGGTGACCGGCTGCTTCTTGACGTGTCCAGGAGGGTTGTGCTCGCCTCTCTGACCGACCCGGAGGCCATCCGCTACCGGCAGCGGGTCCTTGCCGACTGCCTCGCCGAGCCTGACGTCATCCGGCAGATGTACGCCGTGGCGGTGGCTGCGCTGGAGGACAAGCGAGGCATCTTCGGAAGTTACGGCGGCTCGTACCAGAGCCCGTCGTCCAACCTCTGGGGTGCGGTCGGCCACCTCGAGGCTTACGTGGCTCGCCTCGGGCAGCTCCGGCGGCTGGTGGACGATCACGGCGAGAAGTTCAGCTCCGACGGGATGCGGACGCTCTGTGCCACGCTGCAGCGGGAGCTGGACGACGAGTACTTCGACGAGATCGGCCGCCACCTGAAACAGCTGCGCTTTCGTTCGGGCGAGCTCATCAGCGCCGAGCTCGGGTGGGACAACAGCGGGATCAACTTCGTCCTCCGCGATCCCCGGGACACGCGACCGTGGTGGAGGGAAAGGCTGGGCATCGGCCCACGTGCTTCTTACTCCTTCACGATCCCGCCTCGCGACGAGTCCGGAGGCCGGATCCTGGAGGACCTCGCCAGCCGGGGGCTCAACCTGGTCGCCAACGCGGCCGCCCAGTCCGCAGACCACATCGGAAGCTACTTCACCATGCTGCGGGCGGAGCTGGGCTTCTACGTGGGCTGCCTCAACCTCGCCGAGCGGCTGGCTGCCAAGGCAGTGCCGGTGGCGGTCCCCTCGCCACAGCCGGAGTCACCACCGAAGCTCGCGTGCACCGACCTGCGCGATCCCTGCCTCGCACTGCGGTCGGAAGGCACGGTCGTGGGCAACGACGTCGAGGGCGACGGGAAATCGCTGTTCATCATCACCGGGGCCAACTCGGGCGGGAAGTCCACTTTCCTGCGCAGCGTGGGCTTGGCCCAGCTCATGATGCAGTGCGGGTTGTTCGTCACCGCCGAGTCCTACCAGGCAAACGTCAGCCGCGGGATCTTCACGCACTTCATCCGTGAGGAAGATCCCAGCATGAGCAGCGGGCGGCTCGACGAAGAACTCCGGCGCATGAGCACGATCGCCGATGAGATCGGGCCGCACTGCCTGATGCTGTTCAACGAGTCCTTCGCCGGGACCAACGAGCGTGAGGGATCCGAGATCGGCCACCAGATCGTCCGCGCGTTGCTGGAAGCGCAGACCACGGTTTTCTTCGTCACCCACCGGTTCGAGTTCGCCGACCGGTTCCGGCGCGAGCAGCCGGACTCCACCCTCTTCCTCAGAGCCGAACGCCAGCCCGACGGACGCCGCACCTACAAGCTCGCCGTGAAAGAGCCGCTGCCGACCAGCTTCGGGGAAGACCTTTACTACCAGCTCGGCGGATGGCTGGACGAGGACCGGCCCGGCATCACGGCCGCGGCAGCCACCCAGTCAGCGAACGGGATCTGAATATCGTGCCGAGCGCCACCCCCCAGCCGCCCGGCCCGTCGCACCTCGCACTGTTCGGTGCCGAGGACCTGATGCGCCCGGATGGCTGTCCGGTGTGCCGCTACGTCACCGAGGCGAACGACCGGTTTCTCGGCTGGTTCGCGCTCGAGTCACACGCCGACGCGGACATGATCACCCGAATATGCCGGTCGCTCGGCTTCTGCCCGCGGCACACCAGGGGAATGCTTGGTCAGCCGGGTGCCGCCGGCAGGATGACCGCCCTGTACACGTACCTGCTCCGGGCGGCAGCCCGGTTCCTGGCTGGCGGGATGCCGCCCTCGGGGCCCTGCCTGCCGTGCGCCCGCGACGCCGAGGCGGGCGATCGGGCGCTGGAGACGCTTCTGGCAGGCCTGGGCGAGGTGGATATCCGCGACCGCTATCGCGACAGCCACGGCTTGTGCTTGCCGCACCTGCGCGCCGCCGCGCCGCGTGCCGGGCGCAAGCTGGCCGCCTGGCTGGCAGAGGACATGCTCTCCCGCCGGCCCGCCGGACCGCTGCCTCTCGCGGTGCTCGCCGGGGAAGACGACCCGGATGCGGACGTCCGCGCTCGACTGCGCGCCTCGCTCCCCGCCGCTGCATCCGCCACGCTTGCCGAAAGCGTGTGCGCGGCTTGCCACACAGCGTGCCTGCGAGAACGGGATGCAATGGCCCGGTGCGCGGCAGCCGGCCTGGCGCCGGGCGAGGCGTCGCCAGGCCTGTGCCCGGCACACCTGCGCGACGCGTGCACCGACTCCGCCGGGACGCGGCTGCTCGGCATCGAGAGCGAGCACGCCGAGGCATGGCTGGTCAGCCTGACGACGGCGGTGAGCCTGGGGAGCACTTTCCGAAGGCGAACCGCCCGGCATGGCTGGATGCGCGGCGGTCAGGGACAAGGCGAATGCCTGGCGTGCCCGGTCGTCGACATCCTGGGCCAGGATGTTCAGGCTCGGCACCCGGCGAGCGTGCCTGGGCACCAGCCCGTGCTGTGCCTGCGGCACGTGCTGGCGCTGCGCCGCCGCGACCCGGGCGGCGCCACTCCCTTCGTGCGGACGGCTGCCGTCCGCACGGAATCAGTGCTGGCCGGTCTCGAGCACGCGTCCCCGATGCGGACGTGGGCGCACCGGGACGAGGCACTCGGCGGCGAGATGGCGCCCTGGCAGCGGGCGGTGGCGCTCCTCGACGGCAGAGTCTACGGTGGCGGTCCACCGCGTCCGCTGAGCCAATTCGGCGACCCCCATGCATGGCAGTCGGGCCGGCAGCCAGAGGCCTGACCCGCCGCCCTTCCGTTGGCCGTGGGCGCTACGACCCTTGTCAGGGAACCTCGGAGGGAGTGTTCACGTAAGGCGCATATCCGTGGGAGCCACGGTCAAGCAAACGGATCAGGTGCCCGGCGACCCTTGGATGAAGCGTCAATCCCGGCAACTGATCACGCGTGGTGAACTGCGGTCTCATGCCCGGTTCCTGGCATCGCTCCCGGCCGATCACCGGCTCGGCGGCATGAAAGACCACGTCCAGCAGCCGGCGGCCCGATCGGGGCGACGTCGACTCCGCAACAAGTGCCACCTCGGACGGATCTGCGGACACGCCGGTTTCCTCGAACAGTTCACGGCGAGCGCACGCCATCAGGCTCTCGCCCTGGCGGGGGGTTCCGCCGGGCAGCACCCAGTCATCCAGCCCATCATGCGTCCGGTGGACAAGCAGGACAGCGTGTCTGTGCACTACCACGACCGAGCATCGGACATCGAAGAGAGCCACCATCCAAGTCCCCCTTCTCCAGGGAAGCAGGACCCATCGGCCACTCGGCAATCCGGTAGTCACCGGCATGGCGGTACGTCAGTGGGATCCACCACCGTGCGGCGCAACGCCGCCGTTCACAGCATAACCGGCGACCTGGGTTCGTCCGAGGGCGTGAATACCAGCCGGGCTGATCGGCCCTATCTCTCTGCTCCGAGTGGTATACACCAATGCGGCACCCAGGCGCGGGTGCACGGGCTGGTTGCGATCCAGGTCGGTGAGCTTGCGCAGGCGAACGCTGGCAAGCCGCATCCCACCGGAAACGCCGACTTGTACCTCAACGCGCTCGTCGACCGTGCTGTGACGGCGGCTGGCGCCGGAGGCCTTCCGCGGTAGCGGCTTACCGCGGCCCGAGAGGCGGCGGTAAAATTGGGGTTGCGGCGATGAATGCCCGCCGGAACCGCCACAGTGGCTGATGGCTTCTATCTGAGTAGGAGTTGGTGGAAGCTGCCGGTGTGTGGTGACCCCTCTGGTTTTGACTCGGTGCCCTCGGCGCAGGATCGTTCTGAGAGCATGAGATCGCCTGCGGAGCCGGATGTCAGACGGTTTCAGAGCATCCTCTTCGAGTACCCGAGAAGCGACGTTGACGGGCTGGGCGAACCCGACTTTTTCGTCGACCTGAATCTTGATCAGGTGCTGGACTCGATGACCGTGGGCCGGGAACAGTACAACTTGAGGCCGTTCTTCTTCGCGCCCCTGCACCAAGTGGCGGCCGTGGGCTACCGGCACGAGGTCCTGCGGGACCTGGAGAAGGCCGACGTGCTCGAGCCGATCAAGAGATTCGCTGGGTCGATGCGATCCATGCGCGATCACCTGGCCCAGGCTGGGAAGCTCCACAGCCAGCTGCAGAAGCAGTCCTGGTTCGTGGATGCGACCGAGATCTACTGCCAAGCTGTGCGGTCGCTCGCGGCAGACCTGGCCGAGCGCGCGCTGGGCTCGCGCGGCTTGCGGGCGCTGCGCGACTACCTTGCCGGATACGCTGCCTCCGGGGCGTTCACATCACTCGCGGCGGAGATCGAGGAACTGAAGGCCGCGCTCGCGAGCGTGACGTACGGGGTCCGGATCAACGGGCCACGAGTGACGGTCAGCGCGTACGAGGGCGAGACGGATTACGGCGCTGAGGTTGAGGAGACGTTCGCCAAGTTTCAGCAGGGGGCGGTGCAGAGCCATCTGGCGAGACTGCCCAACTATGTCGAGATGGACCACGTCGAGGCCAGGATCCTCGACGGCGTCGCCCAGCTGTATGCGGACGTGTTTCGGGCTCGCGCGGATTTCTGTGCCCGCCACCGCGATTACCTTGACGAGGTAATCGGCAGATTCGATCGCGAGGTGCAGTTCTATCTCGCCTACATGGAGATGGCCGACCGGCTGAGGGATGCGGGCCTGTCGTTGTGCTATCCGCACGTGTCGGCTCGCTCGAAGGAGATCGCGGCCGAGGGGACGTTTGATATCGCGCTCGCCGACAAGCTGGTGCCGCAGGGCGGCAGCGTCGTCTGCAACGACTTCCGCCTCGCGGGGCCGGAGCGGGTCTTCGTCGTCACTGGGCCGAACAACGGCGGTAAGACGACGTTCGCCCGCACATTCGGGCAGCTGCACTATCTCGCCAGCCTGGGCCTGCCTGTGCCAGGGCGCCAGGTGCGGCTGTTCCTGCCCGATCAGATCTTCACCCACTTCGAGAGAGAGGAGAACATCGAGACGCTCCGGGGGAAATTCGACGATGAGCTCGTCCGGGTCCACGAGATCCTCCGGCAGGCGACCGCGAACAGTGTCATGATCATGAATGAAAGCTTCAGCTCGACGAGCCTTAGCGACGCGCTGTTCGTCGGCACCGCAGTCATGCGGCAGATCCTGGAACTTGGCTGCCTCGGCGTGTACGTCACCTTCGTCGACGAGATCGCCTCGCTCAGCGAGGCGACGGTGAGCATGGTGAGCCAGATCATGCCCGACAACCCGGCAGAGCGGACGTTCAAGGTCATCCGCAAACGCGCCGATGGGCGCGCCTACGCCTGGGCGATCGCCGACAAGTACGGCCTCAGCTACCAGCGCCTCGTGGGACGGATCGGGTCATGAAAGTCTTCCTGATGCATCCGGACCGCGATTTCGATGTCAAACCGGCGCTGCGCGACGAGATCTTCGACGCGATGACAAGCGGCGATCTGTTCGCGCTTACCAGGGTCTGGCGCGATCGCCAGCGCAACCGTCGGACGGCCCCGAGCGCCCCACCGGGACCTGACGACGTGCTGGCGCAGGACCTGGAACTCAACACGCTCTGGGGTGCAATGGCGGGCGGGGATGATTTCCTGTTCCAGACGGCTAAGCGAGCAGTACTGTCGGGCCTGCGCGACGCCGATGGCATCAAGTACCGCCAGCGAGTGCTCGCGGACAGCCTCGAGCGGTCGGCGATCGTCCGCCAGCTGTACGAGCTCGCCATCGAGGCGCTCGAGAACGAGAGAAAGGCCGACGGCGGGCTCTGGCCCACCGACAGGCCCGAAACGATCCTCAACCGGTCGGTAAGGGTACTAACGCTGCACCTCGATGTCCTGAAACGATTGCGGCAGGTCGCGGACCTGCACGCGGAAGAGTTTCGTTCGGAGGGGTTCACGCGCTTCTTCGCAATGCTCGAGGAAGAACTCAGCGACGAATATCTTCAGTCCGTCGGGCAGCAACTTCGCGACCTGGCATTCAGCCACGGCCTACTCGAGAGCGCCAAGCTCGGCAAAGGCGACAAGGGCCGCGATTATATCGTGCGCAGAATGCGTGAGCAGCGCTGGACCGAGCGGCTTCCGTTCGCTAATCGCACCCCCAGCTACAGTTTCACGATCGCGCCACGCGACGAGGCAGGCTTCAAGGCACTGGAGGAGGTGCGCGCAAGAGGGATCAACCTCCTCGCCAACGCGGTCGCACAAGCAGCCGACCACATCAGAAGCTTTTTCAGCATGCTGCGCCTGGAGCTCGCCTTCTACCTCGGCTGCCTGAATCTCCAAGAAAGGCTGGAGCAGAGGGGCGAGTCCATCTGCTTCCCCGAGCCACTTCCCGAAGACGAGCCTGCGCTGAGAGCGGCCGGCGTGTATGACGTCTGCCTGACACTCCACACCGAGGACCGCGTCATTGGCAACGACATGGATGCAGACGGCAAGTCGCTCGTGATGATCACCGGCGCAAATCAGGGCGGCAAGTCGACACTGCTGCGCGGTCTTGGCCTCGCCCACCTGATGATGCACAGCGGCATGTTCGTCGCCGCCAGATCCTTTAGTGCCAGCATCTGCGCCGGCGTCTTCACGCACTACAAACGAGAAGAGGACGCGACGATGACGGGCGGCAAGCTGGACGAGGAACTGAGCCGCATGAGCGAGATCGCCGACCAGATCGTTCCCCATTCGATCCTGCTGTGCAACGAGTCATTCGCGTCAACCAACGAGCGCGAGGGCTCCGAAATCGCGCGGCAGGTCATCCGGGCAATGCTCGACAAGCGGATCAAGGTCTTCTTCGTCACCCACATGTACGACCTCGCCCACGGCTTCTACGAGCAGCATCTGGACACCGCGCTCTTCCTCCGCGCCGAGCGCGAAGCCGACGGACGGCGCACCTTCAGACTTATCCCGGGTGCGCCGCTGCCGACCAGCTATGGCGAGGACTCTTATCGGCGTATCTTCGGAAGCACCCGCATGCCACCGGCGGCTGCCGCAAACAGATAATGGTGACGCCGAACTTGTCTGCCCCACAGCCCAGGAACCCGGGCATCCAGGCCGGGTGCGGGCCGTGAATGCGGCCGTGGGCGGAGTCGTGATCACCGGCTTCGGGGCGGTCACTCCGGCGGGCCTTGACCGGGAGTCGACGTGGCGCAGCCTGGTCGACGGGCGCCCGGCCGTCGGGCCGGTCACGCTTTTCGACGCTACTGCCCTGCCGGTTCGCATCGCCGGCGAGGTGAGGGGGTTCGACCCGGCCGGTTTCCTGGATCGCAAGAGAGTGCGCCGGACGGCCCGGTTCTCCCAGTTCGCGATCGCGGCCGCGCGTGAGGCGATGGCTGATGCGAACCTGGCCGTGGATGATGTCGATACCAGTCGCATCGGCGTGGTGATCAATGCCGCAGTCGCAGGCTTTGACACGGTGGAGGCCGCCGTCCGGCGGCTAGCTGCCGATCCTGCGGCAGCGCTGAGTCCGTATACTGTTGCATCCTCGCTGGCCAGCACGCCGGCCTGCGAAGTCGCCATCGACCGGGGTATCCATGGGCCGGTGCTGGCGGGGGCGCTGGCGTGTGCCAGCGGCAGCGCCGCCGTGTTGCAGGCACGGCAGCTGATCTTGGCTGGCGAGGCGGACGTGGTGGTGTGCGGGGGCACGGATGCCGGTATCACCCCGGCTATGTTCGCTGGGCTGATCAGGGCCGGCGCGCTGTCGCGGCGCAACGATGACCCGGGCGGGGCGTCACGGCCGTTCGATGCCGACCGTGACGGGTTTGTTTACGGCGAGGGCTCGGTCGTTGCGGTGGTCGAGTCGGCCGACCATGCGGCGTGCCGTGGTGTCGTTCCGTATGCGGTGCTGGCGGGGGGTGCGCTGACGTCGGACGCATTCCACGTCATGGCGCCAAACCCGGACGGCAAGTACGCCGGGCGGGCCATCAGCCAGGCCCTGGATCGTGCTGGTGTGGGGCCTGGCGAGGTGGATTATGTGTGCGCGCACGCGACCGCAACGCCTGCCGGCGACCGGGCGGAAACCAGGGCCATCCGCCGGGCGCTGGGTCAGGCGGCGGACCGGGTCGCGGTCAGCAGCCCGAAATCGGTGACCGGTCACCTTATCGGTGCTGCCGGGGCACTGGGGGTGATGGTCTGCGCGCTGGCGATGCGCGACGGCGTCGTGCCGCCCACGATCAATCTGTCCACCCCGGACCCGGACTGCGACCTGGATTGCGTGCCGAACCAGGCACGGCAGCTGCCGGTGCGCATGGCGATCAGCAACGCGTTCGGTTTCGGCGGCCAGAACTGCGCCGTCGTCCTCACTCACCCCAGCGGAGGCAGCCGGTGACAGCGCCCTACGTTTACGACCCGTCGGCTTTGCGCGCTGTGTTCGAGCGCAACTTCACCTTCATCGCCGGGTTCCGCCGTAACGTGCACCGGTACGCCGGGCGGCTGGCTCTGCTCGATCCGCTGACCGGCCGGGCCTGGACGTACGGTGAGCTTGGCGCGGACGTGGACCGCCTCGCCGGGGGTCTTGCCGGTCTGGGAGCCGGGCCGGGTGACGTGGTTACCTTTCAGTTGTTCAACTCACCGGAGTTCGTGCTGGTGTACCTCGCCGCTGAGCGGCTTCGGGCGGTGGCGGCGCCGCTGAACTTCCGGTTCTCCGCCGGCGAGACAGCTCATGTGCTGGACGACAGCCTTCCCCGCGTGCACGTCGCCGATGCGGCCCTTCTGCCGATGACCAGCGAGGCGCTGGCTCTGGCTCGCCACATTCCCGGCACGGTCGTGGTCGCCGGGGTGCCTGGCCACCAGGACACGGCGGCGTCGCTGCCGGCTCCGGCCGTCGCCTTCGCTGACCTGCTGAACGGCGACGGCCCGGTACCGGAGTTCACTGGCGGCCTTGCCTGGGACGAGAGCTGCCGCCTCTACACCTCGGGCACCACCGGGCTGCCCAAAGGCGTTCCGCTTCCCTCGGTCGCCGAGGTGCTGACGGCACACGATGTGATCATGCACTTCCCGCTCACTCCCGGCGACCGCACCCTCAACATGACCCCGTGGTTCCATCGCGGCGGCATCTCGCCCGGCGGGCCGAACGCGGTCTTCTACGCCGGCGCGGCAGCCGTGCCCATGCGAGCCTTCGACGCCGCCGCGGTGCTGGACGCCGTCGCGGCACACGAGCTGACGTTCTTGATCGGCGCGCCCACGAACCTGGCGATGCTGGCCGACGAGCAGGAAGCCAGCCCGCGCGACCTGAGCAGCCTGCGCGGGATCGTCACCATGGGCGCGCCACTGGAACGCACAGCGTGTCTGCGCTACCAGGACGTGCTCACGCCGCGGATCTTCAACGGCTATGGCACAACCGAGGCATTCTGGAACACGTTCCTCCAGCCGGCTGACCTGCCCGCTCACGCCGGCACCGCCGGCCGGGCATGCACCGACGACGACGTGCGGATCCTGCACCTGCGCGACGGTAAACCAGCTGATCCCGCCGACCAGGTGCCGCAGGACGGAGCCACGATCGGCGAGGTCGTGATGCGGTCGGTGAAGTCCGGCTATGCGTATGTGAACAACCCGGCCGAGCAGCAGGCCAGATTCCGTGACGGCTGGGTGTTCACCGGCGACCTGGGCACCTGGGACGCCGAGGCGTACGTCACCATCGTGGGCCGCAAGGACGACATGATCATCTCGGGCGGGGAGAACGTCTATCCCGTCCAGGTCGAGGAGGTACTCAACGAGCACCCGCTGATCAGCGACTCGGCCGTTGTCGGGCTCCCGGACCCGAAGTGGGGGCAGATCGTCGTTGCCTACGTCGTGCCCTCCGGGCCCGGACTGAGCGCTGCAGAATGCGACCGGCACTGCCGCCAGCACCCCATGCTCGCCAGCTACAAACGACCCCGCGGCTACCGGTTCGTCCCGGACCTGCCCCGCACTGCCACCGGCAAGAAGATGCACTACAAGATCCGCGACGCCGCCCGCGATACGGGCAGCATCACCGCCTTCGACCGACCGTGACGATCACCCCGCCCATCAGCAGCCCGCCGACGGCGGCCAGCGCCTGGCGTAAGATTGATGTTGCGGTCGCGAGCCGTCGGCGGTGGATCCCGCCGAGACGCGCCAGGGCATGGCGCGCGTCTGCATGCCAGCCGGCCAATGGATCCTGCTCCAAGCGAAAGCGACGGTGAAGGAGCAGGCCATGTCGGCTTCCGTTTCCAGGCCTGTGACGCAGCCGCAGCGGTTCGGCAGGCTGTGGTGGCTGCCCTCGGGCGGGATCAGCAACGGTATCGACGACGACGCGTGGGCGCCGATCCTCGACGTGACCGCCGATGAGGTGACGCCATTGCTCGCGGCGCTGCGAACGGCCGGCGTCCCGGCCTACGCCGCTCACGGCCGCGCGGCGGACACGAGCTATCAACTCTGGGTGGGCAGCAGCGCCCACGCCCGGGCGGAGGAAACGCTGATCAGAGTGCTCGGCCATCGGGCCCGCGGGTAGCCGATGCCTTTCCACAGCATTCTTTTTGACGAGCCCAGCGCGGCCGTCGAGCACGACCAGCCCGGTTACTTCACCGACCTGAACCTGGACCAGGTCGTCACGGCGATCACGGCAGGTCGCGGCGAATACGATCTGGCGCCGTTCTTTTATACCCGGTTGCGCACTGTCAGTGCAATCGCATACCGGCAGGAGGTAATGCGCGACCTGCAGGACGATACGCTATCGGATTGCATCGCGACGTTCGCACGCCAGATGAAGGCGATGCGCGAGCACCTGCGCCAGTCCAGGGGTATGCATTACCGGCGGCAAAAGCAGCACTGGTTCCTGGACGCTGCGGTCATCTATTGCGACGCGGTGACGACGCTGGGGGCCGACCTGGCCGACGCGGAACTAGGGTCACGCGGCTTTTGTGCTTTCCGGGACCATCTCGCCGGCTACGCCAGATCCGAGGCTTTCACAGCGCTGGCAGCGGACGCAAATCGCCTGCGCGGCCAGCTCGCTGCGATTCGGTATTGCCTCGACATCTCCGGCAACCGGATCCGGGTCGCCAAATATGACAGAGAGGCCGACTACGGCGCTGAGGTCCTCGGCACATTCGCCAGGTTCAAGCAGGGTACGGTCAAAAGCTACGGGAGCAAGTTCCCCGATCTTGCGGAGATGGACCACGTCGAAGCGGGAATTCTGGACCTCGTTGCGAAGCTGCACCCGGACGTGTTCGCCGGCCTCGACGAATTCACGGACATCCACAACGAATTCCTAGACCAAACCGTGACGGCCTTCGACCGCGAGGTGCAGTTCTACACCGCCTACCTCGAGTTCGCCGGGCAACTCGGGCAGGCAGGGCTCGGATTCTGTTATCCGCAGGTCTCCGCCGAGTCAAAGGAGATCAGTGTCAGCGAGACATTCGACGTTGCGCTGGCCAGCAAGCTCGTCTCGCAGCACCAGCCCGTGGTCTGCAACGACTTCTTCCTGCGTGGACAGGAGCGAATCCTCGTCGTTTCCGGCCCCAATCAGGGAGGGAAGACCACATTTGCCCGGACGTTCGGCCAACTGCACCACCTGGCCAGCCTCGGGCTCCCGGTCCCGGGCACCCGGGCACAGCTGTTCCTGTTCGACCAGTTGTTCACCCACTTCGAACGTGGCGAGAACCTGCAAGACCTGCGCGGCAAGCTCGAGGACGACCTCACCAGGATCCACGGCATTCTCGGCCAGGCCACGGCCAGCAGCATCGTGATCATGAATGAGATACTGACCTCCACCACGCTGCAGGACGCGGTGTTCCTCGGCGCACGGGTGCTGGAGCAAATCATCGACCTGGACCTGCTGTGCGTGTGCGTGACATTCGTCGACGAACTCGCATCACTCGGCCCGGCCACGGTGAGCATGACCAGCACGGTGGTCCCGCACAACCCTGCAGAGCGCACCTACCGGATCGTCAGGAAGCCCGCCGACGGCCTCGCCTACGCGTTCGCGATCGCGGAGAAATACCGGCTCACCTACCGCGCGCTCAGGGAGCGGGTCAGGCCATGAAGGCGTTCCTGATGTACCCGGGCCAGGACTTCGACGCCGAAGCGGATGTGCCGGCCGGGGCACAGGCCCTGGTCGAGGACCTCGGGCTGCAGACCCTTTTCGGCGCCATGTCCGGTGGCGACGAGTTCCTGTACGCCGTAGCCGAGCGCGCGGTGCTCACCAGCCTCGATGAGCCGGAGGCGGTGCGCTACCGTCAGCATGCCCTGCGGGACTGCCTGGACCAGGCTCAAACCGTCCGCGAGATGTACCAGGTCGCCGTCGATGCGGTACTCGGCAGCAAGAAAATCTACCGCGGCATCTTCACCCAGTCTCCCGACGCGACCCTGCGCTGGGCAATGGAAATGCTGCAGCTGTTCACCGGCCTGCTCCACAGGCTGCGCGAGATCGCCGACACCAACGCCGCCAGCTTCCGGTCGCAGGCCTTCTGCACACTGTTTCAGACCCTGGCCGCGGAACTGGGCGACGACTTCTTCGCCGCAGTCGACGAGCACCTGAGCCAGCTACGGTTCCGCGGTGGGGTCCTGGTCAGCGCGCGGCTCGGCAAGGGCAGCAAGGGGATCCGCTACGTGCTCCGCAGGCCAGGCGAGCGGCGGCAGGGCTTCCTGCACCGGATCACGGGGAAGGACCCCGACGGCTTCACGATGCGGATCGCCGACAGGGACGAGAGCGGCCACCGGACGCTCGCAGAGCTTCGCGGCCGGGGCATCAACCTTGCCGCATCCGCCCTGGCTCAGTCGGCCGATCACATGCTGAGCTTCTTCACCATGCTCCGCTGTGAACTCGGCTTTTACGTCGGCTGCCTGAATGCGCGGGACCGGCTCGACGAGGCCGGCGAACCGGTGTGCTTCCCCGAGCCGGCTGCGGCCGGCGGGCCAGCGCGACTGTCATTTCATGGTCTGTACGACGTCTGCCTGAGCCTGAGGCTGGACGGAGGCCGGGCGGTGGGCAACGACGCGGGCGCGGACGGCAAAACCCTGGTGGTCATCACGGGGGCGAACCAGGGCGGGAAGTCAACGTTCCTGCGCAGCGTCGGTCTGGCCCAGCTGATGATGCAGTGTGGCATGTTCGTGGGCGCCGAGTCCTTCACCGGCACCCTGTGCACGGGGCTGTTCACGCACTACCGGCGGGAAGAGGACGCCGAGATGGAGAGCGGGAAGCTCGACGAGGAACTCGCGAGGATGAGCGAGATCGCCGACCGGGTGACTCCGGGCAGCATCGTGCTGTTCAACGAGTCGTTCGCGGCCACGAACGAACGCGAGGGCTCGGAGATCGCCCGGCAGATCGTCCGCGCGCTTCTGGAGTCGGGCGTGCGCGTGTTCCTCGTCACGCACTTCTTTGACCTCGCGCACAGCCTGTACCAGCAGGAATCGGGCGAATCATTGTTTCTTCGCGCGCAGCGGCGCGAAGACGGGCAGCGGACGTTCCGGCTGGTCGAGGGTGAGCCCGAGCCGACAAGCTACGGTCTCGATCTGTACCAGCGCATCTTCGGCACGGCCCACCAGGCTCAGAGCGCAGCGACCAGGTAGGCGACCAGCACAGCCGCGAACACGTAGAACAGGTATAGGTTCACGTCTCCCGACTGGATCGGCCTGACCACGTCGGCCAGCCATTCGAACGCCCCGACCACCGGCCGGTACAGATACCGCTGGAAGATCGGGGTGGCCTCGGATTCGTAGTGCACCGGCCCGGAACTGCCGGCCGGGTCGTCGGACGCGCGGTGCACGGACACCGACGGCCGGTACAGCGCGTCGAACATGACCCGGGTCGGTGCCGAGAACGTCATCGCCGAGTACTGCATGCGCGGCTTGAACGCCACGATCCCGCCGTCCCACACCGGCTCGATGCGGCTGGCCGCGCGCGGCCGGCCAGCCAGGTAGATCAGTACCGGCACCACGCTCACGGCGAGCAGAAACACCGTGAGCCACGTCGGCGAGAACCCGGCGAACTTGGTGTGCGCCGGGATCACGGCGAGGTTGCCCGGCAGCAGCACCGGTCGCAACTGGACGCCGGTGACCGTGCGCATGGCCCGCGCCAGCCCGGCCAGCATGACCGGAGCGCCGACGGCCAGCGCCACGCACGCCACGGCCAGCAGCGCGGGCCCTGCCTGCGGCTGACGGGCCTCGCTGGCCGCAGCAGCCTGCCTGGTGCGCGGCATGCCAAGGAACGGGATTCCGTAGCCGCGCACGAACGCGTAGACCGCCAGGCCGCCGGTCAGGCCCAGTATGGCGGCGGCGATCACGATCAGGATCGCGACCAGGTGGTTGCCGGTCCGGAAGCCCTGGAACAGCCCCTGGAAGATCAGCCATTCGCTGACGAACCCGTTGAGCGGCGGCAGCGCCGCGATCCCCAGGGTGCCGAGGAACGTAATCACCGACGAACGTGGCATCCGGTGCGCGAGCCCGCCCAGGCGGTCGAAGTCCCGGGTTCCGGTGGCGTGCTCGATCACCCCGGCCTCCTGGAACAGCAACGTCTTGTAGCTACCGTGATTGGCCACGTGGTAGAGCCCGACGAGCAGCAGGAACGCCCACAGCGGCCGCTGGCCGTAGGCCAGGAACGTCATCGCCGCACCGAACGCGGTGACGATGATGCCGATGTTCTCGATCGTGGAGAACGCGAGGAACCGCTTGATGTCCCGCTCGTTGAGCGCGTACAGGATCCCGATCGCCGCTGTGAGCGCGCCGACGCCCATCGTGAGGATGCCCCGCCAGGCGGGCCCGCCGGGCAGCAGCACGAACCCGAACAGCGCGATCCCGTACACACCGAGCTTCGTGATCAGCCCGGACAGGAACGCCGAGCCGTCCGCCGGTGCCACCGGGTGGGCCTCGGGCAGCCACACGTGCAGCGGCACCAGGCCGGCCTTGAACCCGAAGCCGGTCAGGGCCAGCAGGTAGGCGGCGACCCGCCAGTCGCCGCTCACCAGGTGCGCCCGGGCGGCGATGAGGTCAAGCTGCATGGTGTGGGTCTTGGCCGCGAGGATCACGAACGCCGCGATGATCGCCACGAACCCGACCTCGGACAGGGCCAGGAACCAGAACGCGCCCGCGGCGACCTCGCCTCGCCGCGGCCGCCTGAGGATGAGCAAGTAGCACAGCAGCGCCATCGTCTCCCAGGCGACCAGGAACGTGACCACATTCCCAGCGACGAGCACGGCCAGGCTGGCCAGCACCGCGAGGTTGAGCACACCCAGGTACAAGCCGGTGGGCCGGCTGGGCTCATCGTGGTAACGCGGCGCGTACAAGGCCGTGGCCACCGCGATCAGGCCCAGCAGCGCCACGAACACCCCGGCCAGGCTGGTGGCCTGCAACTGCAGCGTGCCGACCACCACTGAGCCACCGGCCGTGACCACCCGGCTGTTACCGGACAGCAGCGCGGACACGCCGGCCGCCAGCGCTGCGGCGCCGCCGAGCCCGGACACCGCACAGCAGGCCCGGATGCCCGCTCTGGTAGATCCGCAGGTCAGAGCGATGAGCGCGGCCAGCCCCCACGCGGCTGCCGCACCGGCCATGACCGGAAGCGGGCTCACCGGGGCGTCCCGTTCAGGGCGAAGTCAAGATCTTTAACCTTCTCGGCGAGCCTGCCGACCGCGACCAGAAGGCCCTGCAGGAGCGCGAGCGGGCTGGGCGGGCAGCCGGGGATCCAGACGTCGACCGGCAGCGTGCCGCCGACACCTCCCTGGGTGAACGGGTCCGGCTGGTACACGCCGCCGAGCGCGCACGCCCCGGTCGCCACCACGATCTTGGGGTCCGGTATCGCGTCGTAGGTCTTGCGCGCAGCTGTCTCGAATGCCCGGACCATCGGCCCGGTGACCATGAGCAGGTCGGCGTGACGCGGCGCCGGGGTGAAGAAGAACCCGAGCCGGTGCAGGTCGTAGTGCGGCGCGGCGAGCAGCCGGATCTCCTGCTCGCACGACGCGCAGGACCCAGTGTCCAGCGTGCGGATGTGCAGGCTGCGCCCGAACAGGCGGTTCACCGTGCGCCGGAGCTCTTCGGAAGTTGCCTGAACGCTACCGGCCGTGGTGCCCTGGCCGCTCATGCCGGCCTCCCGGCCAGCGGGATCCGCTTGACCAGGTGTTCCCTGACGGTCGCGGCCAGCTCGAACTCGCCGCTGTCACCGGCCGCCTGCGGCGCCTCGGCCCGGCAGCGCCCGCAGGCCGTGCACGCACCGACGTCGAAGACCAGCAGGTCGCCCTCGCGGGCGAGCGCGCGGCTCGGGCACACCGCCACCAGCCGGTCGGCCAGTCCCGGGGTCAGCACGTCCGGCCGGAACGCTGGCGGCGTCGGCAGCAGGGCAGCCGAGGGGTCGGGTCTGGCCGGGTACCGCGTGGTGACTATGCCCCGGCGCAGCCCGCGGAGCGTCCACAGTGGCATCGCGTGCTCCCTTCAGCGTGCTGTGCCCGCCACGGTCAGCCAGAAGCTGGCCTCGATGATCGGGATGTCGGTGAACACATTCTGCGACCGGCAGGCGTCGTCGAAGCCGCGCCAGTTCCGCACCGCTGCCGGGCGCAGCCGCGCCCTGGCGATCCGCCCGCCCTCGTCGAGCGCCACCCAGGCCAGCGACTCCCCTCGGCTGGACTCGGCCCAGCCGAGGCCGGAGCTGGCGGCCTGGCCCGGTCCAGCCCCCGGGGGTAGGTCCCGACCCGGGCCAGCGCCAGTCCGCCCGATCTCCCCGATCAGGCGAACCGACTCGGCTGCCTCGGTGAGCATCACGCGGAACCGGGCAAGCACGTCGCCGGCGTCCGCTACCGCGACAGCCAGCGGGAACTCGCCGTAGGGCCACGCGGGGTGATCCGCGCGGGTGTCGGCCGCCAGCCCGGCGGCCCGGGCGACCGGGCCGACGAGACCGAGACGGCGGGCCGCCTCCTCGGTCACGATCCCGGTGGCCTCGAGACGATCGAGGAACGAGTTCGTGGACAGCAGCGCCTCGGCGGCGCGCTTCAGCTCGCCGTACGCACCGGGCAGGTCGCTGCGCAGCGCCGCCGCGTCCAGGTCCGCTTTGGCCCCGCCGATGTCAACGACGCCAAACAAATACCGGTGGCCGAACACCGCGGCGTTGACGCGCAGCAGCCGCTCCAGCGCGATCTCCGCGGCGGCCTGACCGATCACCAGGCCGGTGGACTGACACAGCGCCGCGGTGGCGGCGGCGTGGTTATACAGGCGCTCCAGCTCCAGCGCGATCGCCCGGGCTGCCATCGCCTGCGGCGGCGGCTCGAGCCCGAGCGCCGCCTCGGCTGCCGCGGCAAACGCCCATGAGTTCCCCACCGCGCCAAGGCCCTCGGTCCGCTCCACGTTGAACAGTGCCTCGCCCGGGGTCATGCCGCGCAGCCGCCACTCCACTCCGCGGTGCTTGTGCCAGGTGAACAGGTACAGGTCGACGAGCTCCTCGCCGCTGGTCACCAGGCCGTAGTACAGCGACTCCACCGCGACCTGACGAACCGGCCCGAACGGGAACTCGAAGGCGTGGCCGCCGACGTGGTGCGGCGCGTGCACGTCCCCGGGCGGCTCCGAGGCCGCCCGGCCGAGCCTGGGCCAGTCCGGCCCGGCCCACGGTGGCAAGGCCACCCGATTCAGCGGCCTGCCATTGGCCGGCCTGATACCGAACTGCTCATAGATCTCGCATTCCTCCGCGAATGCGCCCGGCACGACATCGGACAGCGACGGATAACTCTCGCCGTCGATCAGGGACTCGGTGACCAGGTACCTGCGGTCGGCGTCAAGGCCCCAGACCAGCCGCAGCGTGACCGGACCGTCGGTTTCCTGGGTAGCGGCGAACACGTCCGCCAGCCGGGCGCCCGGGTGCGCGGCGACCCGGCGCACCGCGGCGGACAGGCCCGCAACGGGCACACCGACCGTGATCACCGGCTCGTCACCGGCGCCATCCTTGCCGAACACGGCCAGGAGATCTCGCAGGCGGGGCTCATCCGCCAGGCCGGGCTGCGTAGTGGTCACGACATCACCGCCACGCAGTGCCGGATCACGGTGTCCAGGCCCGCGGGAATCCACAGCCCAAGCACAAGCAGCACCACAAGCCCGGCGAACAGCGGAGCCACGGCCGCGAAGGCCACCGCGCGCCCCCGGTACGGCGCCGCGAGGACGCCCTCCCGTTGCGGCTCTCCGGGGGAATCCCCGTGCGCATTCCCGAGCGGGCCCGCGGGCGGATCCTTGACTGCTACCCGCGCCGTGCCAGCACCTCCCAGCGCCACCTGAACCTCCCCGCCGCGGGCCGCGCCGGCCAGCGATGGTGAATCTGATGCACTCGAGAGATGTGGCTCATGTTCACGTTCATCCGGCGAGCGTCCGGTCACCATGCCGGTCGTAGTCCTGGCAAAAGCGACGAACGCCACCGCCAGCAGCGCGAGCAGCAGCAACGGGAACACCGGGCTGGACGTGGCGAAGCCTGCGCGGACGATCGTGAGCTCGGACAGGAACACGCCGAACGGCGGCGATCCGAGCACGGCGAACGAGCCGAGCAGCAGCGCGCCGCCGGTCACCGGAGCCGCGGCCAGCAGCCCGCGCACACCGGCCGCCTCCTTGGTCCTGTACCGCAGGACGACGTCACCGCTGGTCAGGAACAGCACGGCCTTGGCAATCGCGTGGTTGAGCGTCTGCAACAGCGCGCCATAGAGCCCGAGCAGACCCCCAAACCCCAGCGCGACCGCGATGATCCCCATGTGCTCGACGGACGAGTACGCGAACAGCCGCTTGAAGTTCCCCCGCCTGATCATGAACAGCACCCCGATCACGATCGACAGGAAGCCGAACGTCAGCAGGACCGCGCGGGGGAAGGTGCCGCCGAGCCGGGCGTGAGTGATCGCGAGGAACCGGATGATCGCGTACATGCCGGTGTTGAGCAGCGCGGCCGACAGCATCGCGCTGGCCGGGCTCGGGGCCTCGGCGTGCGCGTCCGGCAGCCAGGTGTGCATGGGGGCCAGGCCCACCTTCGTGCCGTAGCCCACCACGGCGAGCAGGAACGCCAGCCGCAGGCTCCCCGGGGCCAGCGCGTGCGCGTGGCTGAACAGGTACGGCCAGGCCAGCCGGTACTCGGCGGCCAGGTGCAGGCCACTGGCCGAGTAATACAGGAACAGCGTCCCCGCCAGCGCGATCGTGACCCCGAACGAGCTGATGATCACGTACTTCCAGGCGGCCTCGAGCGAGGCCGCTCGGGCCTCCAGGCCGACCAGCGCGGCGCTGGCCAGCGTGCTGGCCTCGATCAGCACGAACAGCGCGCCCAGGTTCCCGGTCTCCAGCGCCGCGAGCATCAGCGCGGCGAACAGACCGAAGAAGATGTAGTACAGCCGGATCTGGAAGGCCGACAGGTGCCCGGCATCCTCCTCGGCCGTCAGGTAGGCGACCGAGCCCACGCTGGCGAGCAGGGTCACCGCGGTGACCGTCAGCAGGAAGAAGCAGCTGAGCGAGTCCAGATAGAGATAGCCGGCCCAGCCGCGCAGCGGTGCGTGGTGCAGTTCCGCGGTCAGCAGCCAGACCGCGCAGGCGAGCGAGACCAGGGCACCGGCTGACGCCGCCCACCCCGCCAGGCGGCCTCGCGCGCCGCACGCTGCGGCAGCGGTTCCGGCCAGCGGGCCGGCCGCGGCCACGATCATCACGACGATCACGGGACGTGCCTCCTGCTCGTGCTCATCCCTGCAACTCCCGTAGTTCCCCAGCGCTTGCGCTCGCGAGCCTGCGCGTCAGCCCGGACACGAAGACCACCATGATCAGCACCCCGGCGACCAGGTCGAGGAAGATTCCGGCCTCGACGAT
>JASHQP010000339.1 GCA_030039095.1 Streptosporangiaceae bacterium | reverse complement strand
TGAACCTCGCTCCGCAGCTGCGGGACTCGCGGGCCTCCGCGCCGCGGGTCGATGCGACGGCGAGCCCCCGTTCGCCGGAGAAGGCGCGCAGCGTGATGTCGGCCTTCCGCCAGGGCTGGCGGCTCGGCCTTTCCGAGAACGGCGGGAAGCAAAACGGTTTCGAAGCCCACCCAAGCCCCACGGATGAGGGGGAGAGCGAGTAAACATGAACGTCACGGAGCAGCAGTTGCAACGGACGACGATGACCGACAGCCATCTCGACTGGCTCGTCGACGACCTGACGAGGCGCGTGACCCACGTGCAGAAGGCCGCCGTGCTGTCCAGGGACGGCTTCGCCCTGGGCACCTCGTCCGGGCTCAGCCGCGAGGACGCGGAACACCTGTCCGCCCTGGCCGCCGGGATCCAGAGCCTGGCCAACGGGGGCGCCAACCACTTCGGCGGCGGCCAGGTGCACCAGACGGTCATCGAGATGGACCAGAGCTTCCTGTTCGTCACCGCCGCCGGGGAAGGAAGCTGCCTCGCGGTCCTGGCCGACGCGAAGGCGGACGTCGGTCTCGTGGCCTACGAGATGGCCCTGATCGTGAAGCAGGTGGGACGGCACATGGCGGTGCGGCCCAAGCCGGTGTCCGGAGCCAGCGAAGCGGTCTGACCCAAGGCCGTGGATCTCAGCGACGACCTGCGGCCGGGCCGCTGGTTCAGCCCCGTGGTACGCCCCTACGCGCTCGTGCGTGGCCGGACGAAGCCGGCGGGTGACCGCCTCGACGTGATATCGATGGCGTACTCCCTGCGGGTGTCCGTGCCCGACCCGACCGACCTGGAGCCGGAACATCTGGCGCTGCTCCAGCGGTGCGCGATCCCCATGTCCGTCGCGGAACTAGCATCCGGGCTCGATCTGCCGCTGGGCGTGGTCCGCGTGCTGCTCGCGGACCTCCGCGAGCGGGAACTCGTCAGGATCGACCGGCCCACCCAGGGGCGGGTCACCGATATCCGGCTTCTCAGGGAGGTAGCCGATGGGCTACGCCGACTTTGACGGCTCGGCTCCGGTCGCCGTCAAGATCCTCGTCGCCGGCGGCTTCGGGGTGGGCAAGACCACGCTGGTGGGGGCGCTCACGGAGATACTGCCGCTGCGCACCGAGGAAGAGCTCACCGGTCCCGGCACGGCCATCGACGTGACCACCGGCGTCGAGGCCAAGCGGACGACGACCGTGGCCATGGACTTCGGCCGGATCACGATCAGCACGAGCCTGGTGGTCTACCTCTTCGGCATGCCCGGGCAGGAGCGCTTCTGGTTCATGTGGGACGACCTGTCGCATGGGGCGCTCGGGGTCATCGTGCTGGCCGACGTCCGGCGGCTGGCCGACTGCTTCCCGTCCATCGACTACTTCGAGCGGCGCAACGTGCCCTTCGTCGTCGCACTCAACTGCTTCGCCGGGTCGCGCTCGTACGACGAGGCCGAGGTCCGCCAGGCCCTCGACCTGGACACGCACGTGCCGATCGTCCGCTGCGACGCACGGGAGCGCGGATCGAGCCGCGACGTCCTGGTCACCCTCGTCGATCAGGCGATCGCCGTGGCCGAGTACGGACCGCTGGAGCCGAGCACCTCCGGCGCGCGCTACTGACCGCACACGGCTCGTGGCCTCCGCTGGCTACGGCTGGTAGCGGTACCCCATGCCGGGCTCGGTCAGCAGGTGCCGTGGCCGGTGCGGGTCGTCCTCCAGCTTGCGGCGCAGGCCGGCCATGTGGAACCGGAGATAGTGCGTGCTGCGCTCGAATCCGGGGCCCCAGACGTCGCCGAGCAGGCGCTGAGAGCTCACGAGCTGTCCGGGCGCGCTGAGCAGGATCTCGAGCAGCCGCCACTCGGTCGGCGTGAGGTGCAGTTCGCCGCGCTCGCTGCCGTCGGTGGATGCCCGGGTCCTGACGATCGTGTGCGCGGCGGTGTCGATCTCGTGGGCGCCGATGCTGAACGTCGTATCGGCCGGCACCGGGTCGCCGCGGCGCAGCGCCGCGCGCAGCCGGGCGAGCAGTTCCTCCATGTCGAAGGGCTTGGTGACGTAGTCGTCGGCGCCGGCGTCCAGGGCACCGATCTTGTCCCCGGAGCCCGCCCGCCCCGACAGCACGATCACCGGCGCGCGGGACCAGCCGCGGAACTCGCGGATCACCTCGCCGCCGTCGATGTCGGGCAGCCCCAGGTCGAGCAGCACCACGTCGGGCGGGTGCCGCCGCGCCGCGGCGAGGCCCTCGGCACCGCCGGCGGCGGTTGCCACGTCGTAGCCGCGGGCGCGCAGGTTGATCCGGAGCGCGCGGAGCAGGGCGGGCTCGTCCTCGACGATCAGCACCCGGGCGGCCGCCGCGCCGCGGCGCGCGGGCAGGCCTTCTGCCCGCCCGCGCGCCTGCGTCACGACGTTCCTCGCTGCCTGTGTCATGGGCCCTGGGCGGCCGATCCTAGGAGACCGGGTACTTCTCGTCCAGCGCGATGTTCAGCTCGAGCACGTTCACCCGCGGCTCCCCGAGGAACCCGAGCGTGCGGCCCTGGGTGTACTGCTCGACCAGGGCCATGATGGCCGCCGGGCTGACGTGCCGGGCCGCCGCGACGCGGTCCACCTGCATGTCCGCATTCTGCGGGGAGATGTCCGGGTCCAGGCCCGACCCCGACGTGGTCACCGCGTCGGGCGGGATCTGCGAGATCTTGACGTGGTCGAACCTGGCGATCTCCGCTTGCTCCGTCTCGATGTTCTTGATGAGGACCGGGTTGTTCGGGCCCAGGTTCGACGCGGTGGAGTACCGCGGGTCGCACCCGTAGTCGTCCTTGGCGCCGGCCTGGATCGCGTCCGACGGGCGCGGCTGGAAGTACTGCGGCATCGGGTCGCCGTTGGGGTACACGAATTCCTGGCACAGCAGGCTGGAGCCGACCACGCGACCGTGGTAGCTGACCATCGAGCCGTCGGCCTGGTTCTTGAACGCCACCTGGGCGATCCCCCACATGAACACCGGGTAGATGATCCCGGTGAGCACGGTGAAGACCAGGAGCAGGCGCAGTCCCGCGATGTGCTGCCGGACGATGTTGGGAAGGCGGTTCATGTGCCGATCACCTAAACCCTGGGATGAACTGGATGATGAGGTCGATGAGCTTGATGCCGGCGAACGGGATGATCAGGCCGCCGATGCCGTAGACCCACAGGTTCCTGCGGAGCATGGACTGCGCGGAGGCCGGCTTGTACTTGACGCCGCGCAGCGCCAGCGGGATCAGCGCGACGATGATCAGCGCGTTGAAGATGATCGCCGAGGTGATCGCCGACTCCGGGCTGTGCAGGTGCAGGATGTTGAGCTTGCCCAGGCCCGGGAACGCGACCGAGAACATGGCCGGCAGCATCGCGAAGTACTTGGCCACGTCGTTCGCGATCGAGAACGTCGTCAGGGCGCCGCGGGTGATCAGCAACTGCTTGCCGATCTCGACGATCTCGATGAGCTTCGTCGGGTTGGAGTCCAGGTCCACCATGTTCCCGGCCTCCTTGGCGGCCGAGGTACCGGTGTTCATGGCCACGCCGACGTCGGCCTGGGCGAGCGCCGGGGCGTCGTTGGTGCCGTCCCCGGTCATCGCGACAAGCTTGCCGCCCTCCTGCTCCTTCTTGATCAGGGCCATCTTGTCTTCCGGCGTCGCCTCGGCCAGGAAGTCGTCCACGCCGGACTCGTCCGCGATGGCCTTGGCGGTGAGCGGGTTGTCGCCGGTGATCATGACGGTCCTGATGCCCATCTTGCGCATCTCGGCGAACCGCTCGGCGATGCCCTCCTTGACGATGTCCTTCAGGTAGATCACGCCGAGCGCACGGGCTGCTCCGCCGCCCTCGGCCGGCTTCTCGGCGACGACCAGCGGCGTGCCGCCGACGCCGGAGATGCTGTCCACGGTCTGCCCCAGCCCGGCCGGCGGCTCGCCGCCGTTGTCGCGGAGCCACTGGGCGACCGAGGCCGCGGCGCCCTTGCGGACTTGGCGCCCGTCGGCCAGGTCCACACCGCTCATCCGGGTCTGCGCGGTGAACTCGACGAACTCCGTGCCGGGCAGTTCGCCCTCGCTGCGCTCGCGCAGCCCGTACTGCTCCTTGGCCAGCACCACGATCGAGCGGCCTTCCGGGGTGTAGTCGGCCATGGACGACAGCTGCGCGGCGTCCGCGAGTTCCTCGGCGGACACGCCGCCCACCGGGATGAACTCGGTGGCCTGCCGGTTGCCGATCGTGATCGTGCCGGTCTTGTCCAGCAGCAGCGTGTTCACGTCGCCGGCCGCCTCCACCGCGCGGCCGGACATCGCGAGCACGTTGCGCTGCACCAGCCGGTCCATGCCCGCGATGCCGATCGCGGACAGCAGCGCGCCGATCGTGGTCGGGATCAGCGCCACCAGCAGCGCGACGAGGATGACCAGGGTTTGCGGCGCGTGGCTGTAGAACGCCATCGGCTGGAGCGAGATCACGGCCAGCATGAAGATGATCGTGAGCGACGCGAGCAGGATGTTCAGCGCCAGCTCGTTCGGGGTCTTCTGCCGCTGCGCACCCTCGACCAGCGCGATCATCCGGTCGATGAACGTCTCGCCCGGCTTGGAGGTGATCCTCACCACGATCCGGTCGGATAGCACCCTGGTGCCGCCGGTGACCGCGGACCGGTCGCCGCCAGACTCGCGGATCACCGGCGCGGACTCGCCGGTGATCGCCGACTCGTCGACGGAGGCGATGCCCTCCACCACGTCGCCGTCACCCGGGATGATCTCTCCGGCCTCGACCACGACGTAGTCGCCGAGCGTCAGGCCGGTGCCGGGCACCTCCTCCTCGCGGGTGCCGGTCTGGCCAGGATGCCAGTCGACCAGCCGCCGGGCCACGGTCTCCCGCTTGGTCCGCCGCAGCGTCTCGGCCTGGGCCTTGCCGCGGCCCTCGGCCACGGCCTCGGCCAGGTTGGCGAACACCACGGTCAGCCACAGGAAGACCACGACGGTCCAGTTGAAGGCCGGCTTCGTGTCGTTGAAAATCGCGGTGAACGTGGTGACCAGTGCGCCGGCCTCGACGACGAACATGACCGGGTTCTTGACCTGGACCCGCGGGTCCAGCTTCCTGAAAGCGTTCGGGGTGGACTTCCAGAGCATCTTCGGGTCGAGCAGGCCACCGCCTACCTTGCCCTGCTGATCGGCCTTCTTCCTGCGAGCGGGCGCCTCTGGTGTGGTAGTGACGGCCATGTCAGTGCAGTCCTTCGGCGAACGGGCCCAGCGCGAGGGCGGGGAAGTAGGTCAGGCCGACCAGGATCAGCACCACGCCGACGAGCATGCCGACGAAGAGCGGCGTCCTGGTGTCCAGCGTGCCCGCGCTCGCGGGCACCGGTTGCTGTCTGGCCAGCGATCCGGCCAGGCCGAGCGCGAAGATCTCCGGCAGGAACCGGCCGAACAGCATCACGAACCCACCCAGCACCTGGTACCAAGCGTCGGCGGAACCCAGGCCCGCGAACGCGGACCCGTTGTTGTTGGCCATCGAGGCGAACGCGTACACGACCTCGGTCAGGCCGTGCGGACCCGGGTTGAAGATCGCTCTCTGCCCGATGGGCGTGCCGATGGACAGCCCGGCCGCGGTCAAGATGATCACCGGCAAGCTCAGGAAGTACAGCGCCGCGTACTTCATCTCGACCGGGCGGATCTTCTTGCCGATGTACTCCGGCGTGCGGCCGACCATCAGACCGGCCACGAACACGGTGACGATGGCCAGGATCAGGATGCCGTACATGCCGGCCCCGATGCCGCCGGGCGCGATCTCACCGAGCGCGATGTCGAACAACGCGATGCCACCGCCGAACGGCGTCAGCGAGTCATGGAAGCAGTTGACCGCGCCGGTGGACGTCACCGTGGTAGATGCCGCGAACAACGAGCAGCCTGGTGTGCCGGTCATCACCTCCGTGCCCTCCGCGGCGTGCCCGGCGAGGACCGTGGCGGTGCCGCCGGTGCCGGTGTGCGCCTCGAACAGGCTGATTCCGCCGACCGCGAGCGCCCAGATGATGACCATGACCGCGAGCAGCGCGTAGCCCTGCTTGCTGTCGCCGACCATCTTGCCGAACGCGCGCGGCGTCGCGAACGGGATCAGCAGCAGCGCGAAGATCTCCATCAGGTTCGTGAAGGGGTTCGGGTTCTCGAACGGGTGCGCGGAGTTCGTGTTGAACCAGCCGCCGCCGTTGTTGCCCATGTCCTTGATCCACTCCGAGGAGCCGACCGGGCCGCCGACAATCGTCTGGTGCGCGCCTGACAGCGTGGTGATGGTGTGGTAGGCGTTGAAGTTCTCGATCGCGCCGCCCGCGATCAGGACCAGCCCGCCGACGATCGACAGCGGGATCAGCAGCCTGATCGTGCAGCGGGTGACGTCGACCCAGAAGTTGCCGAGCTTGTCGGTGCGCGACCGGGTAAAGCCACGGATCATCGCGATCGCCACGCACAGGCCGACCGCGGCCGACAGGAACTGCTGCACCACGAGCCCGCTCATCTGCGTGACGTAGCCCATCGTTGCCTCACCGGCGTAGTTCTGCCAGTTCGTGTTCGTGACGAACGAGGCGGCGGTGTTCCACGCCGTGTCCGGCGTGACGGCCGGCAGGCCCTGGGAATAGGGCAGGTACTGCTGCAGCCGCTGAATGCCGTACAGGAACAGCACGCTGATGAACGAGAACGCCAGGATGCTGCGCAGGTAGGCCGACCACTTCTGGTCCGCCGCGCGGTCGATGCCGATCAGCTTGTAGAAACCGCGCTCGACGGCCCAGTCCTTGTCGCTGGTGAAGATGCGCGCGATGTAGTTGCCGAGCGGCACATGACACGCGGCGAGCATGACGAACAGCAGCGCGAACTGGAGCCAGCCGGCGGCCGTGCTACTCATCAGAACCTCTCGGGAAGGACGAGGGCCACGAACAGGTAGACGGTCACGATCACGCCACCGATGAGCCCGATCCAGTTGTCAACGCTCAAAGCGCTCGACCCCCTTGACGACAAGCCAGAGCACGCCGAAGGCGACGATCGTCAGGGCGATGAAGAGCAGGTCCTGCATTTCAGGCCTCCTGGGATGCGCGGAACCACCTCATACAAGCCCCTGAACATGCGAAAGGGCCGCGCCCAAGCGCGACCCATGCGGCCCGGGGAGGATCCCTAACAGGATCTATGCGGGCCGTCGGACCTTGTGCCCTGCGGCGGCGCCCGGCGCCACCGCAGGGCCGCGGCGGTTACTTGGTGTCGTGCACGACCAGGGCGTTCCAGGTCCGCTCGCCGACGATGCCGCTCGGCGTCAGCCCGTACCTCTTCTGGAAGGCCTTGACGGCAGCCTTGACCATGGGGCCGAACGTGCCGTCGACGCTGAGGGACGGGAAGCCGTACTGATACTTGAGCTGAATCTCGACGGCCGAGACGGCAGCCCCGGTCTTGCCCTTCCACAGGGTAACGACCAGGGCCTCCCAGGTCTTCGCGCCGACCTTCCCGCTGGGGGAGATGCCGTGGCGTGCCTGGAAGTACTTGACCGCGGCCTCGGTCTGGGGGCCGAACTTGCCGTCCACCGTGAGCTTGACATGGCGCTGGATGAGCAGCATCTGGATCGCGTTGACCCGCAGCCCGGTGTCCCCCTTGTGAACGACCGGCCAGATGAGTGCCGGCTTGATGTCGGCTGCTGCCGCAGCGTGTGCCGTGACCGCCGCGTCGGCCGCCAGCGCGGCAGGGCCCGCTGCCATCGCCGCAGCCATTCCGGCGCCAACTGCGCCGATCGCGATTCGGCGTAGGGTCTTTCGCATGCTTCCCCCTTTTGTGCAAGCAAAACTTGCTTGACGATGAATGCATCCCGGGGGCCAGACGGCACCCGGAGCGCGGGAATTGTCCCGCTGGACGAGACGCTATTTGCCTTTACAGGCACAGTCAAGTTCTTCGTGCCCGTTTTGCTTTGCCATTGCCAGGTGGCATTTATCGGCAATTTCCTCGCGTTTACGAGCCAAGCTGGACGTTGGCCGCCACTCCGCTCGGCGGAGAGACCTGCCGCTGGCCGAGGACGGTCACCACCGCCTGGTAACCCAGCCCCTGGGATGTCGCGATGGGCGTGGTCAGCAGTTCCTGGACCTGGCCGGTAACGCCGGTCGGCCCGGCGGCGGGCACGTCGACGGTGACGAGCTGCCCGGTCCTGACATCCCCGATCGAGCTTTCCGGAACCAGCACGCTGACCTGCCAGGTGCCCGAGGTCCGCAGCGCAATGACCGGCAGGTACGCGCCCGAGCCCGATCCGTCGGCGGTGTCGCTGGACTGCGGCCCCTCGGGGAGCAGCGAGAACAGTGGCCGCTGGGTCGCCGACGTGCCCGGCGCCTCGTAGTCGCGGATGCGGTCGGCGTCGGCGGTCTCCCCAGGCTGCCTGGCCAGTGTCCTTTCTACACGACGGATTCACGCGGCACGATGATGATACTCGAAACATCAATAAGGTTCATCTGGCCATGAGCTGAAGGCGGCAATACAAGGCAACTCCGCAACAATCCTGATTACTTCGGCAATCTCGCTGACCCGCAGATCGCCTCAAACCAATTCTGCTAGGTTCTTCGCTGCCTTATGAGGAGCCCGGGTTATCGCGCGGTTGGCGGCAATCGCGGGCAAAACGCCGGCGATAACGAGGAACCCGGCAACGGTCAACGGGTACGTCGTGCGCCTGCACCCGGCGACCTCCTGGTTTTCCCTGCAGACCGGCATGGTGGCCCGATCTTCATGCTCGAGTTTGCCCTGACCCACCCGACCTACCAGCAGAACATCGCGACGTTCGCGAGCATCTACATCGCGGCCGGGCGGCCCGGTCAGATCGGGCCGGGTATCGGCGCGAGGTCGCGCACCCCGAGCTCGTCGGCCCTGGCCAGCAGGTCCGCCGGGTCCGCGTACACCCGGTAGGCGCCGGCCCGCTCAAGTTCCTCGCGCCCGTATCCTCCCGACATCAGGCCGATGCCGAGCGCGCCGGCCCGCCGCGCCGCCAGCAGGTCCCAGACGCTGTCCCCGACCACCCAGGCGTGCTGCGGATCCACGCCGAGCTGGGCCGCGGCCGCGAGGAACAGGTCCGGGTCCGGCTTGGCGCGCCTGACCAGGTCCCGGGTGATCATCGGGGCGTCGTCGGGCAGGCCCAGCATGCCGAGGGCGTGGCCCGCGGTGGCGCGGTACCCGCTGGTGGCGATTGCCCACTGCACCCCGGTGGCGGTGAGCGCGGCGAGGAGCTCCGCCGCACCGGGCAGCGGGCGCACCGAGCCGGCCTGCGCAAGGTACTCCTCGCTGTGTGCCTGCTGCAGCAGCGCGATGTCCTCGTCGGACAGCGTGCGGCCGGTCTCGCGGAGCAGCGCGGACACGAACAGCCCTCCGCTCATCCCGATCCGGCGGTGGATCCGCCACACCGACAGGTCGATGTCCAGCCGCGACAACGCCGCTCGCCAGGCGATGACGTGCTGGTACACGCTGTCGATCAGCGTCCCGTCGAGGTCGAACAGGAAGGCCGGGGCGGGGGGATCGGGATAGATCGCCGGTCCAGTCATGCCACGCACCTTAGTGCAGCGCACTTCCGGCGAAACGCCCTCCAGACGGCCTGGGCGGTCAGCGGCCGACGGCGCGCGCCAGCTGTGCCTTGGTCATCGAGGAGCCGCCAGGGGCCATCGCCGGGGGCGAGTGGCCCCGGCGGCGCGGTACTACATCTGCCGCATCTTCTGGTAGCGGATCACGTCGTCCCTGTTGAGGTACAGGATCACGCCTACGGCCACGGCGCCGAACGCGGCGGCCCACTTCAAAGACTTCATCGGTTCCTCCCCTCCGACGCCTACCCATAACGGCGCGACTCACGCGCGGGGGCCTGGGGGCCGGCCGACCTTGCGGGGAGCGCTTCGGGTGGGAGCCCCGGCCGTGCTTGCGCGTATGTGCTTGCCGCCGGACTTCGGTAGCTCTACGCTTATTGTTGCTTACGGATAGTGATAGTTGCCTGGCTTGCCGCTTGGCGGCCATACCGATGCCCGTGCTTGCTCCTGGGGGAGTCCGCAAGCCTTGCAGAGTGACGTCAACCTGCCTGTGCAGTCCGGGGCCGGGCCAGCCACCTCGAGCGAGGCTGACGCGCGCCGGCTGGGGGGCAGGCACAGCGCAGGCAGGCGGCCGATGGGGGCCGGGAGCCGGGTGCTTGCCGTCGGCGTCCTCGCCGGCATCAGCTTCGCGCTGATCGTCTTCCAGTACCAGATCCGGCACCTGGAGGCCGACGCCGCGGCGCGTCTCTACAACCTTGTCACGCCCGCCATGGCCCCGCCGGGTGCGCCGGTCATCACGTTCGGGCCCGGGACGCGCGGCGCCTTCGGCCTGGTCATCACGCCCGACTGCAGCATGGCGCTGCTCATAGCACCGCTGTGCGGCCTCGGCATGGTCCTGGTCCGGCCGCGCCGGCCGCAGGTGCGCCGGGCGGCACGGGCGCTCGCGGTGGCGGCCCTCGTCATGGTCGCCGGGGATCTGCTGCGGATCGGGTCCATCGCGATGACGATCCGGATGGACGGCATCGGGGCCGGATACCGGGTCAGCGGCCTCATGCTGGGCTCGCTGGTCAGCATCGCGTGCATCGCGCTGAGCCTGGTGCTGCTCGCGCTCATGCTCAGGTCGCCGGACGGCCGGGCATCGCAATGATCGGGGAAAGGGGTTATCGCGTGACCAGTGTCGCGCCGTCCGTCAGGTCGGCCCGGTTCGCGCTCGGCGTCGCCGGCCTGGTGCTGCTGTTCGGGCTCGGGTACCAGATCAGCCTGCGTCGGCTGCACGACCCGGCGCCCGAGGTCAGCGCCCAGTGAAGGCGGGGGAGCGCTTCTCGGCGAAGGCGCGCTGGCCCTCGAGGTAGTCGTCGGACCGGAAACAGGCCTCGATCATCGCCTGTGCCCTGCCCAGATCGCCCTGCCCGGCGGCGTGGCCAGCCGCGCGGATGGCCACCTTGCACGCGGCCACGGTGAGCGGTGCATTGGCGGCGATGGCCTGGGCCAGGGCCAGCGTCTCCCCGCGCAGGGCCGCGGCCGGCACGACCCGGTTCACCAGGCCCATCGCCAGAGCCTCCGCCGCGCTGAACCGCCGGGCAGAGAACAGCATCTCCGACGTCTGCGCCGGGCCGATCAGGCTCATCAGCGAGGTGACCCCGAACATCCCGGGCCCCAGGCCTAGCCGGGCGGCCGGCACACCGAACTGGCTGTCGTCGGCGGCGATGCGGATGTCGGCCTGCAGCGCGGTGAACAGGCCGCCGCCGATGCAGAAGCCACGGATCATCGCGATCAGCGGCTTGTCCAGGACGGTCCAGGCCCGGTTGAGCGCATCGCCCGCGCGGTCGTACTCGGCGCGTGCCCCGGGGGAGGTTCTGCGGTCGGCGAACTCGGAGATGTCGGCGCCCGAGGCAAACGCCTTGTCCCCGGCGCCGGTGAGCACTACGACGCGGACGCCGTCGTCGGCCTGCAGCGCCTCCAGCAGGACCGGCAGCGCGGCGCGCATGTCGCTGGACAGCGCGTTGCGCTTTGCCGGGTTGTTGAGGGTCACGACCGCGACGGCGCCGGCGACGTCGACGAGCAGCTTGTCGGTGCCGGTCTCGCGGGTTGCTGGCGAACTCGGTGACGTCATGCGGGTCCTCTCAGATGGTTCCCTGCGCGCGGAGCCGGTCGATCTCCTCGCGCGGATAGCCCAGTTCGGCGAGCACGCCGTCGGTGTCGGCGCCGATGTCGGGACTCGGCGTGCGCACGGTGTCCGGCCCGCCGGTCATCCGCACCGCGTTGCGCACGATGTCCAGGCGGCCGAGCGCCGGATGCTGCACCGGCTCGGTCATCGCCAGGTGCTCGACCTGCGGATCGGCGAACACCTCGTCCATCCGGTAGACCGGGCCGCACGGCACCCCGGCCTGGTTCAGGGCCTCGACCCACTCGGCCGTGGTCCTGGTCCGCAGCCGCTCGCCGATCAGCGCGTTGAGCTCGGCCCGGTTCGCCGACCGCTTGGCCGCCGAGTCGAAACGGGCGTCGGCCGGGAGCCCCGGCAGCCCGATCACCTGGCACAGGCTGTTCAGCAGCCGGCCGCCGGCGGCGCCGATGTTGACGTACCCATCGGCCGACGCGAAACAGCCCATCGGCACGCTCACCGGGTGGTGGTTGCCTTCCTGCGGCGCGACCTGCTGGTCGATGGTCCAGCGGGCCGCCTGGAAGTCCATCATCGCGATCATCGATTCCAGCAGCGAGGTCTGCACCCAGCGCCCCACCCCGGTTCGCTCCCGGTCGTGCAGGGCGACCAGCACACCGACGGCCAGGTAGAGGCCCGACGCCAGGTCGGCAACGGGGATCCCGGCACGCACCGGCCCGCCGCCGGGCAGGCCGGTGACGCTCATCAGGCCGCCCATTCCCTGGGCGATCTGGTCGACCCCGCCCCGGCCCGCATAGGGGCCGTCCTGGCCGAAGCCGGAGATCGACCCGTAGACCAGCCGCGGGTTGCGCGCGTGGACCGCCGGGAAGTCGAACCCCAGCCGCTCCTTGACCGGCGGGCGCATGTTCTCGATCAGCACGTCGGCGGTGTCGACCAGGCGCATCAGCACCTCACGCCCGCCGGGCGCCTTGAGGTTCAGCGACAGGGACCGCTTGTTCCGGTGCAGATGCTGGAAGTCGAAGCCGTGCCTGCTGCCGGTCAGGCCGGGATCCGCCGGGTCGGGCGGCGGCTCGACCCGGATGACGTCGGCACCCCAGTCGGCGAGCTGGCGGACGCACGTGGGCCCGGCCCGCGCGACCGTCAGGTCGATCACCCGCAGGTCATCGAGCGGAAGCCGCGCCGTCATGCCCGGCCGGCCCGTGGGGCGGCGCGGGGCGCACCAATCCTTACTGCCGTCACGTGCCCATCATCTCTTACCCGGGCAAACCCGCTATGTCCACCCGCAGCCGCCGCACGAGGGCGCTTAGACCCCGGCCTATCTGGATACATCCATTGCGGGGCGGTGGGGGACCGCTGCGGGATGAGCACGGGGGGATTCATTGAGTTCTGCCGACGTAGCCGGCGCCGTCCTGGGCGCCGTGCAGCCGCGGATATCGCGCCTGCTGCCGGGGGACTCCGCGACGTTCCGCGGCCCGAAGTGGACCGTGGGAGTTCTCGCGGCGGTGAACGCCGTCGGAACGGCACGGAGCCTGATCCACATCGTCAAGCCGGACAGCGGCGCGGAGTCGATCGCCTCGATGGACACCCACGTGACGGGCGGGAAGAACATCATCGCGCTGCTGGGGCAGTGGGGCGGAGCCCAGCTGCTCGAGGCCGGCCTGATCTGGGTCGTCCTGTCGCGATACCGGGGGCTGGTACCGCTGATGCTGGGCGTGGTCACGGCCGAGCAGGCCCTGCGCGTCGGGATCGGCCAGTTCAAGCCGCTGGAGACGGCGCACACGCCGCCGGGCGCCCTCAGCCGCGTCCTGCTGCCGGCGTCGGCGATCGCGCTCGCCATGTCGCTCAACCAGCACGAGGAGACGCGCCAGGCCGGCCAGCCGTGAGAATCTAGGGGTCGTGCCCGCAGCCCCTCGCCAGCCCGGCCCGCGCCATGTTTGAGCGCGTGGTGGACGTCCGGTGGCGTGACATCGACGCCCTGGCCCACGTCAACCACGCGGTGTTCCTGACCTACCTCGAGGAGGCGCGGGACGCGTTCTACGCGCAGATGATCGGCAGCGAGCCGATCTACGTGGTGGTCCGGCTCGAGGTGAATCTGCGGGCGGAGGTCCGCTATACCGACCGGCGGGTGACCGTGCGCGTCGAGGTGGTGCAGCTCGGGACCACGAGCCTGACCACGCGGGAGACGGTCCTGACGCCGTCGGGGGAGGTGGCGGCCGACGCGCGCGTGGTCACGGTCCGGTGGGACGCCGGCAGCCACAAGCCGGTCCCGTTCACCGAGAGCGAGCGCGCCCGGCTGACCGAGGCGATGACCGGCTGACGGCGGTCACGCGAACACGTCCGGGGGCGGGAGCGGCGACGGCTCGGCGCCGGAGTCCGTGATCGGCCTGGCGCCGCCCATGAACTCGGCGAGTTCCGGGCCGGCGACCACTCGCGCCGGGAACGGGTCGGCCAGCGCGCGCCGGGTCAGCGCTGGCACTGGCAATTCCGCTGTGGAACCAGCGATCACCAGGTTGCCGAACCGGCGGCCGCGCAGCACCCCGGCCTCGGCGATCACGCAGACGTGCGGGAAGACCGAGCGGACTGTCGCCGCCCGGGCGCGCGCGTGCGCCAGCGGCGGGCCGTCGCCGACGTTGACCGCGTACACGCCGGACGGCCGCAGCGCCCTGGCCGCCGCGGCGGTGAACTCGGCCGACGTCAGGTGCGGCGGGGTCCGCGCCGCGGCGAACACGTCGGCGACCAGCACGTCGAACGAGCCGGGCCTGACCTGCTCGAGCACGGTGCGCGCGTCGGCCACCCGCACCGTGATCCGCCCGGCTCTGGTCCGGGACCGGCCCGGCTGATTCAGCGGCAGCCGCCGGCGGACCAATGCGGCCACCTCGGCGTCGGACTCCGCCGCGAGTTGACTCGACCCGGAACGGGTCGCCGCCACGTACCTGGCCAGCGTCAGGCCCCCGCCGCCGAG
>JASHQP010000338.1 GCA_030039095.1 Streptosporangiaceae bacterium | reverse complement strand
TGACGAACAGCAGCCCGAGCCGAAGCCGGCGCGCCCGGGGCGACCGGATCGCGTGGCCCACGCGCGCCGCCCGGCGTGCCTGGGCCGCGCGAACCGGGGATGTTGCCGTCTGCATGCCTGCCTCTACCCTTCCTGCCGCTCAGCGCGGAAACCCGCGTTAGCCGCCCGCGCCGCTGTTGGCCTGCTGGTCGATGTAGCACAGCTCGCCGGCGCGCTCGGTCGCCTCGGTGGCCAGGTCGGCGGCGACCGGGTCGTCCATCAGCGTGGTGGCGACGGCGGCGATCGCCGGCCACCACCGGGACGCGTTCATGTCCAGGTACCGCAGCTCCAGGTAGCCGCGCAGCCGGACCGGCGGGAACAGCGTCGTGAGGTGCACGTCCAGGTCGGCCGCGGTCGGCAGACGCCCGTCCAGGCGCACCTCGCCGCTCGCCCACTGCTCGAACGGGACGCAGGTCTTCACGGGCGCGGCGTCGTCGCCGCCGGTGCGGACGAACGTCACCGGGGCGTGCAGGGCATAACGCGCCCAGGCCGACGCCGGGTCCAGGCCCCAGTCGGTGCCGGGTTCCACGGCCACGCAGCCGGGCACCGGCCCGCACGTCCTCGCGTCGAACCCGGCCCATGCCCGCTGCCGTGCCGACTTCCAGCCGGTGTCGCGGCCGGACAGCCAGGGTGAGTTCGCGGAGATGGCCACCAGCGTCGGCCCGAGCCGGTACGCGCGCGCCACCCGCTCCGGCCAGCCGCGTTCCGGCCCCGCCTGCAGATTGACCTGCATAGCGGCGGTCGAGTTCATCATCACCTTCGCGGATGCGGCCCGGCCGGTGGCCGCATAGTGCTGCTCCATCGCCCGGTACCGGGGCTTCGGGTTGATCCGGCGGGACGGACGGAGCGGGTCGGCGCCCGCCGGGGCGACGCCGAGCCTGAACTCGCCCAGGGCCTGCCTGGCACTCCCGCCATCCCGGCAAAGCTCGGTGACGGCGGTCTGGATGTCCGGCGCCGGAGGGCCGGACAGCTCGAACTGCCCGCCCGGCTCCAGGGTGACCGACGAGCGCCCGGCGGCGGCACACACCTGGCCGGGAAGCGGATCGACGCGGTCCCAGGCCACGCGGTCCGCCACCGCGTCCAGGTCGACGAGGTGACTTTCGATCTCGAGCCCGACGGAGCCGATCACCGACGGCGCGAGCGCCGCCTGGTGCGATCTGGCATAGGCGTCATCGACCGACAGCGGCTCCGCCTGATCGTCTGCGGGGATGGCGGCAACATGGCGGACGGTCATGACGACCCCCTCCAGGTCCGGGCCGGCGGACTAAAGTCCACCGCGGGTCGGTGCGGGGGCGACCAAATTACAGCCGTCCTCTGTGCTGACCGTCTCTTGCCATGACGACCAGTTGCAAACCAGCTTAACTCCCCCCACTGACAGTTCTCCGGCACCCCGTTGCCGCCTCTCTCCGGCACCCCGTTGCCGCCTCCGCCGCCATCGCGGGCCCGTGCAGCCCCCTCCCGCGCGGCTCGAGGAGGGCCTGTTTCATGAAAAAAGCCGCGTTCCGCCGTCGCGGGGCCCGGCCGGCGGAGACACCGGGGCAGGCCGGGCTGCCCGGAACCGTCAGCGGTCGCCGCGGTCCGCCTGCGGGGGCCGGCGGGCCAGTTCACAGACGAATCCGATCGTCTCCGGCAGCCCGCCGGCCTCCTCGAAGCCGCCGAGCTCGCGGCGCAGATCCGCCGCGAGATCCCCGGCCTGACCGCCGAGTGCGCCGCGGGAAAGAACCGCTGTCGAGAAAAGGAGGCCGGTCAGCGTTTCGGTGCTCCAGGCGTGCTCGATCGGAAACACGCGATCGCCGAGGACGTCGAACCCGGCGGCGGCCAGCACGGCGCGGTCGGGCCGCTCCCGCCGGTCCTGCTCGTACCCGGCCGGAATCCGGTCGTGGCCGCCCGACCTGGCCATCCAGGAATCCACGACCCCCGCCATGGCCCGCTGCCATGGCGCGTCGCCGCGCCACGGGTTCTCGCCGCTGTACAGCAGCGCGAGGAAGCCGCCCGGCCGGAGCCAGCGCAGGGCGCTGGCGGCGACGCCCGTACGGGGCAGCCGGTGAAACGCGTTGCCGATCGTGACCAGGTCGAAGCCGCCGTCGGGAGCCGACAGGTTCTCGGCGGACGAGGTCATCACGCGGAGGTGGCCGAGCCCGGCCGCCCGGGCCTTCTGCGCCACCAGGCTGGTCATGTCCGGCTCCTGGTCGACGGCCCAGACCTCCGCGAACCGGCCGGCCAGGGCAAACGTGACCTGGCCCGTGCCGCAGGCCAGGTCGAGCAGCCTGCCCTGGCCGTTCGCTCCGGACCGCGCCGCGAGGTCATCGATCAGGCTCTGCGGGTACGGTACCCGGAACCGGTCGTAGTCGCGGGCGGTCCCCCGGTACAGGTCACGCCGGAACTCCAGGTCTGCCATCGCTACCCCAGGTGCCTCCAGACGGCGCCGGACAGCCAGCCGACCGTGTCGATGCCGTACTGCTCGGTCGGGTTCCCGGTGCTGAGCACCGCGATCAGATAGTCCCGGCCCAGGCCTGAGACCCAGCCGACGCTGTTGATCTGCCAGTCCGTCCCGGCCTCGTTGAGCGGCAGCCAGCCGTTCTTCAGCGCGACCGTGACCTGCGCCGGGACGCCCGCGCACACGCCCCAGCGCTGCGACGGCGTGATCTTCTCCATGAGCTGGGCGGCGTAGCCGCGCTCCGCGGTGCTGAGCAGCCCGCCGGGAACGGCGATCTGGCGCAGCAGCGCGATCTGGTCGGCCGGGGTCGTTGTCGTGAGGCCCCACCCGGGCCACGCGAACCCCGTGCACTCCACGCAGGGCGACGGCGTGGTGTCCGCCAGGCCGGCCCTGGCGTTGAAGGAACGGATTCCGCTGGGGCCGCCGACCGCGTCCCACAGATCCGTGGCCGAGTCGTTGTCGCTGTCCTCGATCATGCTCTGTGCCAGCGCCTGGTCCGTGCCGGACAGGCCGCCGGAGCCCTGCTGAGTCAGCAGCGTCTCCAGGATGTCGACCTTGACGACGCTCGCCTCCGCCTGCGGCGTGCCGGGCCCGATGGCCCAGAGCTGGCGGGTGCCGAGGTCGTACACCGCCGCCGCGACCACCCCCGCCCGGCCGGCCAGGTAAGACGTGATCGCCGCCGAGAAAGGATCCGGGCGCGGCGAAGCCCCGGCGGGATGACGGGCCGGCGAGACGGCGCGCGACGTTGCAGACCCGCCCGCCGAAGGCGTGGCAGGCCCTGTCGCCGAAGCCGCGGGCAGGCGCCGGGCCTGCGCCGCGTCCGCCCTGGCGGGCTCGCGCGGGTGGTGGCGGACGACCAGGACGGCACCGGCGGCCATGACCAGCCCCGCGGCGACGAACAGGCTGACGCTCAGAACCAGTGAGATCCTGGCGGACCGAGCCTTCGGCACGCGCTCACCAGCCGATCGCCGTCCCGTAGGCGGCCCATTTGGTCTCGGTTGTTATCTCCGCGGGCGTGAGCACTTCCGCGGTTGCCACCAAACGCACGCCGATGACCGCGTCAAAGTGGTTTTTCTGCGCCCACTCGGCGAGCCCGTCCCTGGCCGATCCCGGATTCGGATGGTCACGGCTCGTCAATATGCACGCACGGTTTATCACGTGACCCTGGTGCTGCGCTTCGGGCAGTGTGTCCGTGGTCGACATCGGGATAGCGGTCTCGGGCATCGCCCAAGTATCGCAGGAGAAAGCACGCGTTACCTGGCGGTCTTGCGGGCCAGCAGCACTACCCCGGCGTCGCCGGCGGTGTCGAAGTAGATGAACCCGGAGCCGTTGTCCCGCTGGCCGCGGGCCAGGACCTCGAGGCCGAGTCCCGCCGCTGCCGCTGCGGCATCGTCGAGGTCGGACTCGAACCCGATGTGGTAGACGCCCTCGCCGCGGGAGTCGAGGAAACGCCGTTGCGGGCAATCGAGCTCGGGCGGCTGGCAGAGCTGCAACTGAACGCCGCCGATGTCAGCGAGCTTGTATTTCAGCGCGTAGAACGCGTCCGGGTTGGGCACCTCCAGCCGGGTGTACTCCGTCAGCGGCGGGTAGTCCTGCCACGGCCCGATCCCGATCGACTCATAGAACGCGACGCTGGCCTCGATGTCGCGAACGACGACGCAGATGTGGTGCAGTTCACGGAACGGCGTCGTCACCGGTGCGCCTCCAGGGTCATGGCGTCGAGGACGCGCGCGTTGAACTCCTCGAGCCCGATGGTCTCGGCTCCGGGCGGGGCCAGGTCGTACGTTGACGCGGCGCCCGCGAGCACGGCGTCGAGGCCCCGGCGGACCGCGGTGTGCAGCCCGAGGCCGGCGAGATCCGGGCACCAGGCGAGCAGGTCGGCGACCGCCAGCCAGGCACCGGCCGGGTTCGACCGGCGGCTCCCGGTTCGGTGCGGCGAGGACCCGTGGGCCGGCTCGAACAGCGCCGTCGCCCCGTGCCCGAACCGGCGGTCGGGGTTGATGGTCGCCGAGCCGCACAGCGCGGGCGAGCCCGCCCGGGCGCAGACCACGTCGGACAGGATGTCGCCGAAGATGCCCTCGGTGACGATCACCGAGGGCAGGTCGGCGCGGGCGACCAGCTCGTACGCGGCGCGGTCGACGTTCACGTCGGCGATCGCGATCCCCGACGCGGCGGCCGTCTCGCGCGCGATCCGCCGCCACAGCCGGGACGTGGCGAACACGCTGGCCTTGTCCACGCTGATCACCCGGCCGCCGCTGCGCTCCTTCGCGTAGCCGACCGCGATGTCGAGCACCTCCCGCACCCGGGCGGGCTCGAGCACCAGCAGGTCCTCGGCCGCGCGGGCCCCGTCGCTCTCGGTGTGCCGGTCGGGGCCGGCGTAGGCGCCGCCGGTGATGTTGCGCACGATCGTCACGTCCCGCGCACCGGGAACGCAGACCGTGCGCACGCTGATCCGCAGGTCGAAGGCGTGACGAAGCTCGATGAGCGCCGCCTCGGGGTTCGGGCACTGCTCGGCCGTGACGCCGGGATGCGTGCCCACCGCGCCGGAGAGGATCACGTCGGCGTCCCGGCACGCGGCGACCGTCTCGGCGGGCAGGATCGAGCCGGTCTGCATCCACCCGGTGGTCCCGTACGG
>JASHQP010000337.1 GCA_030039095.1 Streptosporangiaceae bacterium | reverse complement strand
GGCCGGGCAGACTTGCGCCTCGCCGGCCCGGGAACCCGCGCCGCCGCCGGCCTGCGCGACGGCCCCGGAACCCGCGCCGCGGCCGGCGCGCGCAGCGGCGCGGGCAATGGCGCGGGCAATGGCCCTGCCCGGGCTCGGGTGAGCGCCGGGCGTGCGACGCCTCCTGCGGCGGCCGGCTCGTGGCCCGCGATCCCGTCGAAGGTTGCCGACCAGCTCCGGCCGATGCTGCCCGGCCTGATCGAGGAGATGATCGCGGAGATCCAGGCGAGCGTGGCCGAGTACGCGCGGCCGGGTGACGGCTCGTACGCCCACGCCGTGCGGCGCGGCGCCGAGGAGGCGGCACAGCAGTTTGTCGACCGGATCGCCGACCCCGACACGTCCTGGGATCAGGCCGCCGAGGTGTTCCGGAGGCTCGGCGAGGGCGAGGCCAGCGAGGGCCGCAGCCTCGAGGCGCTGCAGTCGGCCCTGCGGGCCGGGGCCAGGGTGGCGCTGCGCTCGCTGACCCGCGCCTCGCAGTGGATGGAGGCGCCGCTGGAGACGCTGGGCGTGCTCGCCGAGGCATTGTTCATGTTCATCGACGAGATCGCCGCGCTGTCGGCCGAGGGATATGCGCACGCGCAGGCCCGCGTGGCGGGCGAACTGCAGCGCCGTCGTCGGCGGCTGCTCAGCCTGCTGCTCGCCGAGCCCCCGGCCGCGGCGCAGGCCGTCAGCGAGGCGGCGCGGCTCGCGCAGTGGCGCCAGCCCCGGCTGGTGTCGGTGGTCGTGCTGGCCGGGCGCAGCCCGTCCGGGGGCCCGATTACCGCGCTGCCCGCCGAGGTGCTGCAGGACCTCGATCGCACGCCCCCGGTCCTGATCGTTCCCGACCCCTACGGCCCGGGCCGCAGGGACATGCTCGACCGCGGGCTGCGCGGGCTGCGCGGCGCCGTCGGCTCGCCGGTCGGCCTGCGCGACGCGGCCACGTCACTGCACTGGGCCAGGGAAGCGCTCGGCCTTGCCGAGCAGGGCGCTTTCGGCGAGTGCCCGGTTGTGCACTGCGACGACCATCTGACCGACATGGTGCTGCGCAGGGGCGGGGACCTGCTCGACCGGCTGGAGGCACGCCGGCTTGCCCCCTTGCGGGGAATGGCGGCCGGGCGCAGGGACATGCTGGCCGAAACGCTGCTGGCCTGGCTGGAGACCGGCAAGAGCAGCAGCGTCGCCTCCCGCCTGTTCATCCACCCGCAGACCGCCCGGTACCGCCTGCACAAGCTGCAGGATCTGTTCGGCGACCAGCTCGACGACCCCGGCGCCAGGTTCGAGCTCGCCCTGGTGCTGCGGGCACGGCATTCGGGCCCGCAGCGTGACCCGGGCACCCCGGTCAGTGATCGGGCGTGCCGGCGGGCTCCGGGGCCGCCCTGACGAACGCCATGCCCGCGGCGACGCAGGCCAGCGGGATCGCGACGATCGTGTACCGGTACAGGGACTGGGTCAGCATCGCGGGCGCCGCGACGCTCGCCGCCGCGAGCGCCCAGGGCAGCGCGGCTATGCGGCCGGTGCCACCCTCTCGAGTGCGCCACTTCCTGATCACGCCGACCAGCCCGGTCACCATGACGGCGAGGAGCATGGGGCCGGTGAAGTAGACCGGCTCCTGGTACAGCAGCATGAAATAGGCGAACGGCTGCGCAAGGTAGGTATTGCTGCGGGTGCCCGCATACCGGTGCTCGTCCGCCGCGTAGTACGAGGGCAGCGAGGCGATGTGCGGGGTCGCGGTGAAGCTCATCGTGCTCTTCGTCAGCGGCCGGTCGTTCTGCACGAAGACCAGCATCACGTCCCTGGCCACGACCCTGACGTAGTCGAGTGGCTGTGCCTCGATCGCGTCGATCGCGAAGCGCATCCCGAGCTTGTTGTTGTAGGTGTTGATCCCCGGGTGCTTGTCGTGCCGCCACCAGACGTCCGGCGCCCACAGGTAGTCGGCCGGGGTCGCGGCGCCCAGCAGGGCATTGACCGACCAGGCCGGCGTGGGCGCGGTCGGCGCAACCGACTTCTCCCGGCCCGGGCACAACGGCGCCAGGTCCTTCGGGGGCTTGATGATCGCGCAGTTGGCGAAGCTCGTGGTGCGCGACCACAGGAAGATGCCGTCGCTTTCGGTGATGTTGAAGTGCCCGTACTGCAAATTGAACACGAACACGTAGGCCAGGAACGGGATGGCGAACGCCGCGGCGGCCGCCGTGACAGCCTGCCAGCCGACGCGCCTGATCAGGATGAAGACCGCGAAGATCACGGCCAGCGGCAGCCCGTTCCCGCGCAGCACCGACGCGTACGCGACGAAGAGCCCGGCCAGTGCGCACTGCCACAGCCGCGGGGGGCGCCTGGTCAGCAGCAGCGCAGCCGCCGCCACCAGCATCAGGTTGTACAGCGTGTCCGGCAGGATGTAGGACTCGAGCGCGATCTCGCGCGGGTCGAACAGCGTCGGGAGCGCGGCCAGGGACGCCCCCCACGCGGGCAGGCCCCAGTAGCGCGCCGTGGCGTACACGATGACCGCGATGGCGATCCCCATGATGTGCTGGACCGTGGTGATCGCCAGCAGCGTGTGCGGCAGCGGCCGGAGCACGTCGAGCAGCAGCGAGTAGCCGGACGGCCGGATCGTGCCCAGCTTGCCCTTCGCGGCCTCGTTCATGTACAGGAACGAGTCCGACGTGAGCAGCGCGGGCCTGAACGCCAGCGCCGCGAGCACCCGCGGAATCAGCGCCAGCCCCACCAGGATCGTGATCAGGCGATGCTCGCGCCACAGCGCGCGCGGCGCGAGCGTCGCCGCGACCCGGCGCACGGCTTGCCCGGCAGCCGCGCCATCCCAGCCCAGAGCCTGCGGCATCCGGCGCTGCCGGTGCGGCGTGCCGGGCCGCCCCGGCCCGCCCTGCGGCTCGCTCAGCTTGACATCGGGCACTGCTCTCCTCGGCTGGTCAGACAACGCACAGTGGTCGGCGCCTGACCGTCGGTAAGCGGTCTGCGGCGAGCTGACACCCTGGCAGCTGTGGCACCCGGCGCGGCACAGGTTACTCCCCGCAGTCGACAATAACCTGCATGACAGGCACTGGCCCGGGCGGTCGCCCGGTTTTGCGCGGCGATGAACTCCGCGAGGCCCTGGTCATACCCGGAGGGTTCTGGCGAGACGTCCGGG
>JASHQP010000336.1 GCA_030039095.1 Streptosporangiaceae bacterium | reverse complement strand
ACGGTTGCGGCCAGCAGCGCGACCGACGCGGCGAGCCCGTCGATGACGGCGCGGATCAGGTGCGCCCTGGCGGTGCCCAGGCCGAGCCCGAGGAACGCGCCGCGGGCGTCCGGCCGCCACTGCGGCGCGCCGAGCCCGGCGAGCGCGGGGAAGAACAAGACGCCGCCGCTGTCCGGCACCGAGCCGCCCGCCGCGTCGAGTTCTGCCGCGTCGGCCAGCAGGCCGACGTCACCGAGCCAGCGGATCGCGGCACCGGCGGTGTAGACCTGCCCGTCCAGGCAGTAGCTACTCGTTCCGGCCAGTCGCCAGGCAACGGATGATGACAGTCCGTTCTTCGAGCGCACAGCCCGGGAACCGGTGCTGGCCAGCAGGAACGCACCGGTTCCGTAGGTGCACTTGGCCTGCCCGGCGTCGAGGCAGCGCTCGGCGAGCAGCGCCGCCTGCTGGTCGACCGCGAGCCCGGCGACGGGTGTCGTGGGGCCGAACGCCGTGGTCTCGCCGACGACCCCGGCGCAGTCGGCGACCCGGGGCAGCGCGGCGGGATCCAGCCCGAACGCGGCGCATGCCTCCGCCGACCACTCGGTCGAGTCCAGGTCGAGCAGCAGCGTCCGGGACGCGGTCGTCGCGTCGGTGACGTAGTCCGCGCCCAGGCGGGCGAGCAGCCAGGTGTCGGTCGTGGTGACCACGCCACCCGGGTCCAGGCTTTCCCGGAGCCAGGTCATCTTCGGCGCCGCAAAGTACGGGTCCAGGGGCAGCCCGGTGATCTCGGTCAGCCGGCCGGCGGATCCGGCCAGGCGCTGGCACACCCCGGCCGACCGCCGGTCCTGCCAGACGACCGCCGGAGTCAGCGGGCGGCCGGTGCGCCGGTCCCACGCGAGCACGGTCTCGCCCTGGTTGGCGAGGGCCACCGCGTCCGCGCCGGTACGCGCCGCGGCGAGCGCCTGCCGTCCGGCCGCGACCACCGAGGCGTACAGCTCCTCCGGGTCCGCCTCGACGCCGTCAGTGCCCACGGTGCGCACCCCGACCGGCACCTCGGCGCTGGCCAGGATCTCGAGTCCCGGGCCGACGAGCACCGCCTTGGTCGCCGAGGTGCCCTGGTCGATCGAGAGGATGCGCACCGGCTCAGCGAAGCTCCGCGCCGTGCGCGCCCGGTTCGGTCCGCATCGCCGCTGGCTCCGTGATCCACTGGATGATGTAGAACAGCAGGCCGAGGCCCAGGGCGCCGAGCACGTAGTACTGCGCGTCACGGAACTCCGCCGGCGCGATCAGGATGATCAGCTCGTAGGCCAGCCAGATCAGCGCGCCCGCGATGACCGGGATCTCCCAGCGGCCCAGCGAGAAGTGGCGTTCGGTGTCGGCGCGACGTCGCCGGCCGGTGAACACGTACAGCAGCACGGTGGAGGCGTACAGCAGCGCCGGCATGATCGTGGACGCGGTGAACAGGGTTTCCAGGGCTGTGGTGTTCGTGCGCAGCACCAGCGTGATCAGCGCGCCGAGAACGGCTGCCAGAAGGGTCGCATAGGTCGGGCCGCCGGTCGCCCGGGGCACCTGGCTCCAGAGCTGGTGCCCGGGCAGCCGCTTGTCCCTGGCTATGGACCAGATCATCCGGCTGTTCGTCACCATGATCACCATGCCGCAGGCGAAGATCGAGACGCAGACGAAGATCAGGAAGATCTTCTGCACCACGCCGCCGAGCACGTCGTTGACGATGAACGCGACCGGCGCGCTGCTCGCGCTGGCGGCCTTGACCGAGCTGGTGGCGTAGCTGAGCGCGATCAGGAAGACCATCCCGACCGCCCCGGAGAGCAGCACGGCGCGGATCATGGCCCGCGGGATCGTCCGGTGCGGCTCATGGGTCTCCTCGGCCAGGTTGCTGGCGGACTCGAACCCGACGATCGTGTACGCGCCGAGGAGCGTGGCCAGCATGAACGGGCCCAGCCAGTTGTAGTACCCGACCGACGGCACCACCCCGGTAGAGCCCAGGTTCGACCAGTGGCCGAGCCCGCGCACCGCGGCCACGATGATCAGCAGCACGGTCAGCCCCACGATCCCGATCACCTCCGTGGCGACCGCGGCGTTGTTGACCCGCGTAGTGATCCTGGTGGACCAGATGATCAGCGCGGCCTGGGCGGCCAGGACCACGAGGGTCTCCAGAGCCGCGCTGGTCGGGGTGTAGACCTCGCCGATCAGCGGCTGGAACGCGACCTGGACGAAGCCGTAGTCCACCGACACCGTGACGATGGTCAGGAACGCGAACGACATCCAGCCAAGCCACCAGCCGATATTCGCGTTGGAGAGCCGCGACGCCCACTGGTAGGAGTAGCCGGACAGCGGCACCCGGGCGGCCAGCGCCCCGTAGACGAGCGCGACCAGCGCCTGGCCCGCCGCGACGATCAGCCACGTCCAGATCGCCCGCGGCCCTCCGGTCGTCAGCGCGAAGCCGTAGGTCGTGAAGATGCCCGTGGTGATCGAGATGAACGAGAATGCCACGGCGAAAGACTCGAAGTGGCGGAGCGAGCGGACGAACTGCTGCTTGTAACCGAAACTGGGCAGCACTTCGTCATCGTCGTGCTGGGTTACCGTTGCCACTTTCGTGTCTCCCCTCGTGGTGTCCGGTTATCCGGCGGCGGGCAGCTGCCGCCCGGCGACGGGGGCCCGCATCAGCGGGACATCCTCGGCGGCCAGGGCCTCAGCGGCGGCGTGGTTCTCCGCGTCGTCGGTGAGGATGGCCGTGAGCTTGCTGAGCTCGCAGACCTTGCGCACGGCGATCACGCCGAGCTTGCTCGAGTCGGCGAGCACGTAGTTCTTGGCGGTGTGCGCGATGATCGTGCGCCGCACCACGACCTCGGCCGGGTAATAGTCGGTGAGCCCGGCCACCGGGTGCACGCCGCCCGAGCCGAGGAACGCCCGGTCGGCGTAGAACTCGGCGAAGAACCCCTCGGCGTGGGCTCCGGAGCAGGCGCCGTCGCCCGGGCGGACCTGGCCGCCGCAGAGCAGCACCTCGATGTCGGCGCGCCCGGACAGCTCCATGGCTGCGGGCACCGAGCTGGTCAGCACCCGCCCGGCGAAGCTGGCCGGCAGCGTCCGCGCCACCTCGAGCGCGGTCGTGCCGATGTCGATGACGATCGTCTCCTCGGGCTCGACCAGCGAGGCGGCCAGAGCGGCGATGGCCCGCTTGCGCTCGGTGTGCCGGGCGCTCCTGGCGGCAAAGCTGCCCTCGCTGGAACGCCCCGACGGCCGCGCCGCGCCGCCGTACACGCGCTCCAGCAGCCCGGCCCGCTGCAGCCTGCGCAGGTCGCGCCTGATCGTCTCGACGGACACGGTGAACTGCCGGGAAAGATCCTCGGCCGAGACCGCGGCCTGCTCCCTGACCTGCGCCAGGATGGCCTGTCGGCGCTGCGTGGGCAGCATGTCCCGCTCCGATCCGCCGGGTTCGCCGGGCTCGCCGGGTCCGGGATTCGAACGATGATGACCGTTAATGACTGATGTTGATGCACTGTTGTCGCATTGTCAATGCATACCGGCGCGGGCGGGCACGGTTTAGCCTGGGTGCATGGCTGCAGCGCCCCCTACGTCACGCCACCTCGAGATCAGCGGGCTGAAGTTCCACTACCTGGACTGGGGCGGTGACGGCCCGCCACTGGTCATGCTGCACGGGCTCACCGGCCACGCGCATACCTGGGACCACGCGGCGGCAGCGCTCGGAGCGCGCTTCCACGTGTACGCGCTGGATCAGCGCGGCCACGGCGACACCGATTGGGCGTCCCGTTACGGCATCCCGGTGATGGTCGGTGACCTGCTCGGCTTCCTGGATGCGCTGCAGCTGCCGGTGGTGACGCTGATGGGCCTGTCGATGGGCGGCATCGTGGCGTACCAGTTCACGGCCGCGCACCCGGAGCGGGTCAGCCGCCTGGCCGTGCTCGATATCGGGCCCGAGATCGCCCCGGCCGGCGGCCGGAACGTTGCCGCCAGCCTGGCCGCCAGCGACGTCTTCGGCTCCGAGGACGAAGCCGTCGCCCAGGCGCGCGCGGCCAACCCCCGCCCGACGGACGAGTCGCTCCGGCACCGTGTCTCGCACAACCTGCGGCCGCTGCCGGACGGCACGCTCACGTACAAGTGGGACAAGG